>JBIIRU010000216.1:0-4944 GCA_044341355.1 Cyanobium sp.
TCGCCGGCGATCGCCAGGGGCTGGAGCAGCGACTCGCCACGGTGCAGGTGGTGCTCCACAACCAGGACAACCGCGAGCACGACCTGCTTGATTCCGACGACTATTACCAGTTCCAGGGGGGGTTGAGCGCCGCCGTCGAAAAGCTGCAGGGGCGTGCCCCATCCCTGTGGTTTGGGGACCATTCCCGCCAGAGCCGGCCGCGAATGCACCGCATCGAGAAGGAGTTCGACAAGGTACTGCGTTCTCGCCTGCTCAATCCCCGCTGGATCGAGGCCATGGCCGCCCATGGCTACAAGGGTGGTTTTGAGATGGCCGCCAGTCTTGACTATCTGTTTGCCTACGGCGCCAGCACCGGTCGGGTGCCCCAGTGGAGCTATGGGGCCCTCTGCGATAGCTGGCTGGCAGCTCAGCAGGTGTTGGACTTTTTGCGCGACTCCAATCCCTGGGCCCTGCGGGACATGGCTGAGCGGTTACTGGAAGCCCATCATCGGCAGCTCTGGACAGTTGCCAAGCCAAACCAACTGGAACACCTGCGCGAACTGGTGCTCCAGAGTGAGGCCTGGATCGAGAAACGCTGAAGGGAGCAGGCTTTCAGCTGTTGAGGTCCCGAGCCATCGCCTTGAAGGGATCGATGGCACCGGCCCTGGCGGCAGCGCTACCAGGGGCCGGGGTGGTTTCGGATGTTTCGCTGGCTACGCGGGGGGCGGCGCCACCGGGTGTATTCACCGCCAGGGCGGAACCCTTGAGCTTCTGGGCCAGCTGGGAGCTGGACATCTGCTGGGCAAAAGTCTTCTTCACAGGCTTGGGGACGCCAGCCGTGAGGGACACCTCAACGGTTTCTTCCAGAGGAGTACCGGCCAGGCCGGGGGTCATCTTCTGGAGATTGGCCTCCATTGAGGCAACTTCGGCCACCATCTCCTTGTCGCCGGGGCTGTCGGCGTTGCCTGGGAAGGTGCGGCGGATAGTGTTAGAGCGCCGCATGAAATTGACATCCCCCAAGCTGCTGGAGGAATCCGCGTCGAGGAAAAAAGCGTTGTCCGTTTTGGAGGGGTTGGCTTCGGCTGCGGTGGCTGCCACCTTGGCCGCGTTGTCGGATGGTTGGCCCAGGCGGCGGAAACGATCGAACAGACCCATCAGATCAGAGAGGAATGTGTTAGCAAACCCTAGCGGCCCCGAAGCTCAACCCCATGGGTATCCGTACCGCAACTCAGCAAGAGGCCACGCTTGTTGAGATCGGCGGCGATCGCTTCACACACCAGGGGGGTCGGGCTCCATACACCCTGCATGTCGTAGTCGTACCAGGCCTCCGCCCCATCAAAACCAAGTTCGGCGGCGGCAGCGATCAGCCGCTGGTGGGGCAACCGGTAGCGGGCCGGATGGGCCAGCAGGGCCAGGCCGTCCGCAGCCCGGATGGCAGCCACTACAGCCTCGGCCCTCAGATCGGATCCCACGGTGGCACCCCGTTGCAGATAGGGCGCCAGGGGAGCGTGGTCGGCCCCGAAGCCCAGGGCCAGCACGTGAACCAGGCAACCCTCCAGGAGGCAACTGATTTCCACACCTCGCCACAACACCGGCACCGGTTCGCCTGCAGCGGCCAGGTCCGCCAGGGTGGCGACGATTTCCGCGTGGGACTCGATGCTGTGGTGATCGGTGACAGCCAGGTGGCGCAGGCCGAGGTGGGCCGCCTGGCGGGCTAGCTCGCCGGGATGGAGGGAGCCGTCGCTGTAAGTGGTGTGGCAATGAAAATTGAACTGACTAGGGCAGCTCTGCGGCGTGACCTGGCCCAGCACGGCGGCCAGGGGGTGTCTTAGAGCTTCAGGCCGCAGCACCGCCTGCCTCCTCGCTGGCCAGCCGCTCGGCCCGCAGCCGTCGCCAACGGGCATAAAACTGAATTGAAGCTGCCATGGCAACAACTAGGGCTACTAGAAACCAAGTGGCCGCACCGGTGGGGAATTGCTGCTTGAACACCACCAACATCACGGCAATTACCAGCAGCAGGGTGGGCAGTTCGTTGAGGGCCCGTAGCTGGCGGGCACCCCAGAGGCAGGTGCCCCGCTGGAGTTGGCCCATGATTCGATAACAGAAGACGTGATAGGCAACTAACAAGGCGACAACGCCCAGTTTGGCGTGCATCCAGCCTTGATGCAGCCAGACCGGTTGCACACTCAGGAGTCCGATCGCCATGGTGACTGCCACAACCATTCCGGGTGTGGTGATGATGTTCGCCAGACGCCGTTCCATCAGTCCGTATTGAGTTTCGAAGGCTTCCCTGAGCGGCGCTTCCAGGGTTTCAGCTTCGCGGTGATAGATGAACAGGCGGACCAAATAAAAAAGACCTGCAAACCACACAACCACTCCGACCACATGCAGGGTCTTGAACCAGAGATAAGCTGAAGGGGGCCAGCTGATGGCCAGCAGGGTGGGATTGAGAGATGCTATCGAAATCAGGGGGGCAGTCGTCACGACCCAGGAAGAAGGCATGTCGAGGCTAAGTGTCCCCGCCTCTTACCGCCTTCCCCTGGTGTGCAGACCTAGTGGCTCTCGCGTAAAACCTCCGTGCAGCTAGTGATGCATTCACCATCGTCGAGGGAGCAGGTGGTGATGCATTCGAAATAGACTTCCAACGGATCAAGGTTGCTACCTGCAGCTTCGGTTAAGGAAGAAGGGAACTCTGAATTGTGGCCCTCGTTGGAGGGAACGGGGATCCAACTGTTCATGGCATTGCCTCGGTGGGATGGCTCAACCGTAGGCTGACTCGTGTGAGAATCCAAACAGAATGAGCAACATTGCTCATGTGTGTGTTTCGAAACACGAAGCTGGCAGTGCTCCCCTGTCATTAGCTAAGGACGCAGGATGGGCTCAAAGAACTGCTTGCCGCCGGAGTTCTGCGGATCCCCGCCTGGGACCATCTTGAAGACCGCCCTGGCAAGGACAGGGATTTTCAGCCAGATTCGTGTCATGCCACCGATCGATGACTAAATGACTCGTGCTGATCTGCCGAAGGCGATACGCGGTTTACGGCGTTGGTTTGCCGAAGTTCTTCAGGGTTGGGTCCTGGTCGTCAAACCTGAGGATCCACCCCCCGCCCCCCTGCCAGCCGCCAGCCAGCCCCCCCCCTCAGCCTGGACTGCAGGCAGCCAGACGAACCGCGCCAAGGGTGGTTCAGGCGTACTTGTGTCTGATCAGTCCTACGGAACGGAGCTTTCGGGCAGTGGCGCTGCGGGGGCAAGTGCCGGCTTCCCCGCCTTGCGGGAGCCTTTGACCATGGAGCAGGCGGTATTGCAAAGGGATATGAGTCTGCTGAAAAGGGAGGCGGCGGATGCCCTGGCCGCGCTTGGAGCGGCCCATGCCATGGTCACCTCCTCGCGACTGGCCCAGATCCAAGGACTTCGCCACCAGGTGCGCGTCGGCCAGTTACCCGATCAAGCCCTGATCGCCCTGGTCACCGATTATCAGGGTTGGCAGAACGATCAGGTACGTCTTTTTGACGCCCTGGCTATGGTTTTAAGGATGCGGGTTCCGGAAGGATCGACCCTTGAGCAGGTGGATCCGGTTCTGAGGGATCAGGCGAGAGCCCACCTTGAAGCCCTTTCGGTAGAATACCAAAGGGGCCTGCTGATGCAGCAATTTGATGGACAAGATGGTGTCGATGACAATGATGAACCCGATGGTAACGATGGCCTTGAAGGCGATGGCCCTAGGGATCCTGATGGCACTGAAGCCGAGGATTGAAACCAAGATCGAGGGGATAATGAATCATATTGAATTGTCTATGTTTGATTTCACTAGATCATAGCTGAATTAATCTGTGGATTAAACAATATATTTATTAAATAATCTATGAATTAAATACTGTGATGCATGATTCTTCCACATGACCTGTTTCGGTGCTGTAGTCAACCCGGAAGCAGCGCCAGGTGGCAAAGGGTTCAGGCTCTACCTTCAGCAGGGGCCATTCGATACGACGCTTTTTATAGGTAAGGCCTACACAGGTAAGGCTTTGGTCATCAGCCATAAGCGACCAAAGTAGATGAATTTCGCTTCGCTGATAATCATTGCTTTCATCCTCGCTAAGAATGTCGGGCAGAAAGCCAGGCTGGGCAATGATTCTGCTTCTTTTTTCCCAACTTAAATAGCGACCATCTTCCGTCGGGTAAAACCAACAGGTTTCGTTACTTGCCTCTCTCAAAGGAAAATGATCCAGACATTCGACGCTTTCAATGTCCAGGGATTGGGATGGATAGGCTGCGTTGGCATCAATGATCCGACCTTCCACTTTATAAACGGCTAACCATAGTAGCTTGGGCTCAATATACGGGATAAAGGAATCACACAAAAGCTGATTAGATTTACTTTTGGAATGGCTAACACCTTGGTAAAATGGATTGTGGCCAGAAACGTCTGCTTTGCCTTCAACAATCAAATCATCAAGACTGCCATTCCAATCCTCTTGGGCTGGAAACAAGCGTAGATAGATGCCACTGCCAAGACTTTGACTTTGGGCTTCGACAAGCTGTTGCCAGCTGGCCCCGGGCTGGGGTAAGGCTGATCTTGATACAAGCAGGAAGACGAGACGGCAGGCCATCGGGGTGAACACGGAGAACTAATTCTTAGACGCAGTTGGGATAATCAAGACCGACCTGCATCCGTAAATATTAACAGACTGTTAAGCGTTTTGCGTCCTGCCGATTTTGACCCTGAATGATCAGTAAAGCTACACAAGTTACTTAGCTCTATGTGGGCATCCAGAATGGCCTAGGTCGATTCGCCTGTGATGCCCTCTGGCCCCTGTTCCTGTGCTGCCACTCCCTGGGGCCGAAGAGGCCCTTTTGCGCTGCGTCCTGGTTGAAGACCAAACCATGATTGCCCAGTTGCTGGCCGAAAGGCTGGATCGGCTGAAGGGTTTCAAAATCGTTGCCGTCGCCCATACGGCGGCGGCCGGCA
>JBIIRU010000289.1:0-3643 GCA_044341355.1 Cyanobium sp.
TGCCGCATCGAAGCGCACTACAGCGACCTGCGGGGGCAGCCCACACCGATGGATATCGAATGGGCCAAGGATGGGCCCAGCGGTGAGTTGTTCATCCTCCAGGCCCGGCCCGAAACGGTCCGTTCGCGCCAATCCACCGCCGTATTGCGCAGCTGGCATCTCGATGCGCCGCCGCCGCCGCCCCTGGTCACGGGTCGGGCGATTGGGACCTCCGTGAGCAGCGGCCGGGCCCGGTTGATTCGCGATCCGGGCGAGATTCAGCGCTTCGCATCCGGTGACGTGCTGGTGACCAGCCGCACCGATCCCGATTGGGAGCCGATTCTCAAGCGCGCCAGTGGCGTCGTTACCGACCAAGGCGGCCGCACCTGCCACGCCGCCATCATTGCCCGCGAGATGGGCATCACCGCCATCGTCGGCAGCGGCGACGGCAGCCAGCGCATCGTCGATGGTGAGCAGATCACGGTGAGCTGCTGCGACGGCGACGAGGGGCATGTCTACGCCGGCGCTTTGCCCTTCCATGTCGACGAGCAATCGCTGCTGGAGCTGCCCCCCACCCGCACCCGCCTATTGATCAACGTGGGCAACCCGGAGGAGGCCTTCAAGCTGGCGGCGATTCCCTGCGACGGGGTGGGGCTGGCCCGGCTGGAATTCATCATCGCCAACCACATCCGCATCCACCCCCTGGCGCTGCTCGAACCCCAGCGGGTGCACGATCCCTCGGCGCAAGCTGCCATCGCCGAGCTCACCCGGGGCTACGACCAGCCGGCGAATTACTACGTCGATCGTCTGCGCGAGGGGATGGCGCGCATCGCCGCCGCTTTTTATCCACGCCCGGTGACGTTGCGCTTCTCCGATTTCAAGAGCAACGAATATGCCCGCCTGCTGGGGGGGGCCGCCTTCGAGCCCCAGGAGGAAAATCCAATGCTGGGCTGGCGGGGCGCTTCGCGCTACTACGCCCCGGCGTTTCGGGAAGCCTTTGCCCTCGAATGTCTTGCCCTGCGCCAGGTGCGCCAGGAGATGGGCCTGACCAATGTGATTCCGATGGTGCCCTTCTGCCGCACGCCCGAAGAGGGCGACCGGGTGTTGGCCGAAATGGCCCGAAATGGCCTGGTGCGGGGCGAAAACGGTCTGCAGGTGTATGTGATGTGCGAACTGCCCAGCAATGTCATCGGTGCCGAGGCCTTCGCCGAGCGTTTTGATGGTTTTTCGATCGGCTCCAATGACCTCACCCAGCTCACCTTGGGACTGGATCGCGATTCAGCCCTGGTCGCCGATTTGTTTGACGAACGCCACCCCACGGTCAAAGAAATGATCAGCTTGGCGATCCGCACAGCCCATCGCTGCGGCCGACCGATCGGCCTATGCGGCCAGGCCCCCAGCGATTACCCCGATTTCGCCCGCTTTCTGGTGCAGGAGGGCATTGACAGCATCAGCCTCAACCCTGATGCGCTGGTCGCCACCCGCTTGACGATTGCGCAGCTGGAGGCTGAGCTGGCCGCCCATCCGTAGCAGCAGCAGGCCTTGGGCGCCGACTCGGCCGATCGAAAGCAGCGCTAATCCGATACAAAGAGGGCAGTGGAGCGGACCCATGGGCCGAAACCTGGCGGATAGCGTTATCTCCACGATGGCACCGGAACGGCTTGGCTGCCTCACTTCCTCACGATGCCGCATCTAAGTGAACGTCTAAGCGAACTAAAACTGCCCCTGGAGCACTCACCAGCGGATCTGGAAGCGGCAATTTTGCGCCGCTTGCAGCTACCCGCCGCCAGCCTCGTTGGCTACACCTTGGTCAAACGCAGCATTGATGCCCGCCGCCGTGGGGCGATTCAGGTCGTCTATTGCCTGGATCTGGAGCTGACGCTGCAAGAGAAGGAGCAGCGGCGGCTGCGGCGCCGTTTTGCCGGCGACCCCCATCTGCGCCCCACCCCTGATCACAGCTATCACTTTGTCGCCCAGGCCCCGGCCCCAGCCCCGGCCGGCAGCCTGCCCCCGGTGGTGGTGGGAGCCGGACCCTGTGGCTATTTCTGTGCCCTGCTGCTGGCCCAAATGGGCTACCGCCCCCTGCTGCTGGAGCGGGGCAAGCCGGTGAAACAGCGCACAGCCGACACCTTTGGCTTCTGGCGGGGCGAAAGGCCCTTCCAGAGCGAATCCAATGCCCAGTTCGGGGAGGGGGGCGCCGGTACGTTTTCCGATGGCAAGCTCTACAGCCAGATCAGCGAGCCGGCCGCTTATGTGCGCAAGGTGCTCGAAGAGCTGGTGGCCGCTGGCGCCCCCGCCGAAATCCTCACCCGCCATCGGCCCCACATCGGCACCTTCAAGCTGGCCACGGTGGTGCGCGGCCTAAGGGCCCGCATTGAAGCCCTGGGGGGCGAGGTGCGTTTTGAGCAGCGGGTGGAGGGACTGGATCTGGATCCGGCCGACCATTCCGTGCGCGGGGTGCTGTTGGCCGATGGCCAGCGGATTGGGGCCCGTCAGGTGGTCATGGCCGTGGGCCACAGCGCCCGGGACACCTTCGTCTGGCTGGACCGCTTGGGGGTGGCGATGGAGCCCAAACCCTTCGCGGTGGGCCTGCGGATCGAACACCCCCAGAGCCTGATCGATGCGGCCCTCTGGGGGGAGGCCGCCGGGCATCCCCAACTGGGACCAGCCGAATACAAATTGGTGCACCACGGCTCGGATGGGCGGGCCGTCTACAGCTTCTGCATGTGCCCCGGCGGTCTGGTGGTGGGGGCGGCATCAGAAGCGGATGGGGTGGTAACCAACGGCATGAGCCAGCACAGCCGCAACGAACGCAATGCCAATAGCGGCATCGTCGTGAACGTGACCCTGGAGGACCTGAGGCCGTGGCAACAGCGACCCGGGGATCCCATGGCGGGGATGGCTTTTCAACGCCACTGGGAACGGCAGGCGTTCATCGCTGGTGGCGGAGACCATCGGGCACCAGCCCAATTTCTAGACGACTTTATGGCGGGTCGTGAAAGTGTTGAAGCTGGGCACAGGGATGGCGAGGAATCGACATCTGAAGATCTAATAAAAATTGTGCAGCCCTCCTACCTGCCGGGGGTGCGGCTCGGTCGGCTTGACCATTGCTTGCCGGCCCCGATGGTGGCAGCCATCCGTGAGGCGTTGCCCCATTTTGCTAAAAAAATTCGGGGGTTCGGCATGGCTGGTGCCCTATTGACGGGTGTTGAGACCCGTACGTCATCCCCCCTGAGGATCTCTCGCCAGGGGGAAACGCTTCAGAGCCTCAACACCCCGGGACTATTCCCGGCTGGGGAAGGCGCCGGCTATGCCGGCGGAATCCTTTCAGCGGCGATTGATGGCATCAAAGTGGCTGAGGCTCTCGCGCTCAACCCTCCTCTTCTTCAGCACCCAGCGGCACGAGACGGATCTGCTTGCGACCAAGCTTGATCTCGAATTCGTCGCCGGGCTTCAGGTCGAGCATGGCCGTGTAGGCCTTACCGACCATGAGGTTGCCGTTGAACTGAACTTTGGTGTTGAAACTGAGCTTGCGACCGGCTTTGCCCGCTTTGGGGGCGGCGCCGAAATCGACTCCCTTGGCATTGAGAAGGGCTTCATAGAAGGCCGTGAAGTTGAGGCGTTCGCTGCCATCAGCCTTGGTGGACACATAGCCGCAAGACCG
>JBIIRU010000217.1:0-4938 GCA_044341355.1 Cyanobium sp.
CCAGGCGATCGGGCCGGTGTCAGCGGCACCCTGGGGCAGTGCCGGCATCCTGCCTATCAGCTGGATGTACATCCGCATGATGGGTGGACTAGGCCTGCGCACCGCCAGCCAGGTGGCCCTGCTGGCGGCCAACCTGATTGCCGATCGCCTGGATCCGCATTTCCCGGTGCTCTACAAGGGCGCCAATGGCAGGGTGGCCCACGAATGCATCCTCGACCTGCGTCCCCTCAAGCGCAGCTGCGGCCTGGAAGTGGATGATGTGGCCAAACGCCTGATGGATTATGGGTTCCACGCCCCAACCGTGAGTTGGCCCGTAGCGGGAACGGTAATGGTGGAACCCACCGAGAGCGAATCCCTGGCCGAGTTGGATCGTTTCTGCGATGCCATGATCCACATCCGGCAAGAGGCAGCGGCCCTGGAATCGGGTCAAGCCGATCCCCTCAATAACCCCCTCAAGCGAGCTCCCCATACGCTCGCTGCCGTCACAGCCGACACTTGGGACCGTCCCTACAGCCGCAGCCAAGCCGGTTTTCCGGCGGGAGAGCTACAGCGCGATGGCAAAGTCTGGCCGGCTGTAGCTCGCATCGATAACGCCTTCGGCGATCGGAACCTGGTCTGCACCTGTCCCACCGTGGCCGAAATGTCAGTTACAGAAGTGGCCGCCTAATTGGCCACAGATCTACCGTCGGTTTCTTCCTTCACGCATATTGGCCTTCAATGTGGGTCGCCCAACGCCTCTAACGCCGCCAAGCCCCCTAAACCACCCATGAACCCCATCGGTCCAGGAAACGGAACCCAACGAGTCGAGGGCACCAACGTGATTCGCGTGGCGTTTGGTGTCCGTCATTCCCGTCGCTCCCGTCCCGCAAGGCCCGAGCATTGGGCCACCCTGGTGCTGCCGTTTCAGGACGGAGGCGGACGCGGCGGTCCTACACCTCCCCAGGCGGCTTGATTATTAGGCCAATACTAGTATAGTCCCCCTGATTATTTTTTAGGCGAACTAGGCCCTTTACTCAGATGTGCCTAATCACTGGGACATAGAATTTCTGCGGATACATCGAGCTATACTTAGGCTGGATTAACAAGTTGAAGTAACATTATTTCAGCAGCATAAGGGACGCAAAAGCTACCTAATCAGAGGAAATCAGTCTGTGCTTACATGTTTAAGGCCATCTCGAATGATTGCCAGTTTTCTCCGTCCAGAGGACTGAGATCGTTGTCGGGACTGTAATCAGGTCGGCAACCTTGGCTGGTTTCGCGTAATTTCCCTCAGGACAGTTCAGCTCCCATCCCGATGCAGGGACGCGGAGAATCCCAACAACAGCGGCACGCACAGACCGGCGATCACGGGGCCCGGGGGACTATCTAGTACCACGCCGAGACCGAAACCACCTAGCGCCACCGTCATGCCGATGATGGCCGACCGCGCCATGGCAGCTGCCAGGCTTGTCGATGTACGGATGCCGATCAGGGCCGGCGCGCCGTAAAGAGCGATAGAAAGGACAAGACCCACTGCGGCCATACCGCTCACAATCACCAGTGTGGTTGCGAGGCTGAGCAGCTGCTGCAGCCGTCGAACCGGCAGCCCTGCAGCCGCGGCCCCTTCCGGATCCATGGCCAGAAACACCAAGTGCTGATAGCGGCTGCATACCAGAACCAACAGCATGCCGAGGGCGATCCCGGCCCGCAGCAGTTCTACCGGACCGGCTGTGAGCAGATCGCCGAACAGGAGGCTGTTGAGGTCCACGTCGCCATCGAGGGCCTGGATCAGCAGGACCCCTAGTCCCAGGCTGGCGGCGAGCAGCGTGTTGGCCACTACTTCCTGGCCCAGATCATCCAGCAGGTGACGGCTACTGAGCCGCTCCGCGAGCCAGGTGACGCTTAATCCACTGGCCAGCCCTCCCAGCAGGGGATCGATTCCCGCCGCCAGGGCCAGGGCCACACCCGGCAGCACGGCATGGGCGATCAGGTTGCAATGCAGCACCCTGCGTCTCAGAACCAGAAGCGGGCCGACCACGCCGGCCATGGCTCCGGTCAGCAGGGCCATCAGCAGGGGTAGCAGCCACCAGGCAAACGTGCTCGCGTCTGGACTCATGGCCGCTGCAACCGCCCTAGGACGAGATCAGGCCGGTCATCCGCGAGAAGCGTTGTATCCAGTAGTAGCGCCCTGTCGTACCCCTGCAGGGAATCACCCCAGTCGTGGCTACTCACCAGCACAACGCGACCCTGGGAGGCCTGCTGGCGCAGCACCGCCAGCAGCTGCTGGCGGGTCGGGGGATCCAGGTAGGTGAACGGTTCATCGAGGACCAGCAGTTCGGCCTTCTGAAGCAGGGCCCTAGCCAGCAGGGCACGCTGCTGCTGGCCCCCGGAGAGCTTGGAAAGACGCGTTTCCGCCAGCGAAGCCAAACCCATCAACTGCAGGGCCTCGGCGGTATCCGGCAGCGGTTCCGCCGCGGGGCCTGCCAGTTTGCCGAGAGCCACAAGATCACGGACAGTAATTGGCATCTGCCACTGGATGGCGCCCCGCTGAGGAACCAGGGCAAGCCGAGGCCGACGAGGGGCCATGGCCCGGCCATTCCAAAGCACCTTTCCCAGGCTTGGGGTGAGCTGGCCGAGCAGCAGTTTCAGCAGGGTGGATTTGCCGGCACCATTCGGACCAAGCAGCGCCGTGAGGCTGCCGGGCCCGAGGCTGAAACTTACCTCCGCCAGAACCGTGGGGGAAGCCCTGCCTGGATAGCGGTAACTGACTCCCTGAACCTGAAGCATCGGTAAGGCGGGTCGGGATTGCGCTGCGTTGGGGGGAAGCGGGGAATGGGCTTCCGGGCAAAAGGGAGGACGGCCTAGGGCAACCGAAAGGATCGAACCGACACGAGCCTAGGGCCCTCGGCGCTGGGAATGGTTATTGTTAGCGTGGTTGTTGTTCGGCATGTGTCGCTACTATCCGATCGTCATTGCTGCGGTTTCAGAGGGTTCCACTTTCAGGGCCGGCGAACCCCCATTTCCAGGCCATGGCTAGCCCAACTCATTTTGGCCGCCGCCTTACTGCTCCCGCCTCCCCCGGCCCGGGCGGCCACCGTCGTCGCTGCGGACGGCGTGCTCTGCGACCTCACCCGCACCCTGGCGGATGGGCTGATCACGGTGGTCTGCCTCCTGCCCGCCAGCCAGGACCCTCACCAGGCGGCGCTGCGGCCCAGTGATCGCCAGGTTCTGGCCCAGTCCGATCTGGTGCTGGTGAATGGCTTTGGCCTCACCCCCGCTCTCAGCAAGGTGCAGGGGCGTCGGCCCCAGGTCGCGGTGGCGGAGCTGGCGGTGCCCAACAGCCCCAGCTTCGAGGGTGCCGGCGGTCTGCGGGACCCCCATGTCTGGCATGACCCCCGCCAGGGCGCAGCGATGGTGCGGCTGATTGCGGACCGCCTGGCTCCCTTTACTGACCAGGACAGCCGGCTGCGCTCCCGCAGCCAGCAGGCCGCTCTCGTGCTCACCGATCTCGATACCTGGACCGCTCGACAGATCGCGACGATGCCCCCCTCTGCCCAGGTGCTGGCCAGCGGCCATCGTGCCTTCCGCAGCTTTGCCCGTCGCTACGGCATACGGGAGTTGGCGGTGATCGAATCCTTCAGTACCGCCGGCCTGCTTCGGCCCCAGGGACTCAATCAGGTGAGTGATTCATTGCAGCGTTCTGGCGCCCGTGTCATCTTCCCGGATCGTCTGCCGCCCTCGAAGACACTGCGGCGCATCTCCCAGCGCAGTGGAGTTCCGATCAGTTCCGTGGCCCTCGTGGCCGATGGCCTGGCAGCCAAGGCCAGTTACGTCGATACCTTTACCGCCAATGTCTGCACCTTCGTGGATGGTCAGGGCGGCAGCTGCGACCGGGCCGGCGGCCAGCAACTGGCGCGCCGCTGGGCGGCGATTCGCTGAATGCTGCGGCGCACCTCGGCTTGGCAGCCCGCTTCACCTCGATCTTTCAGCTTTCGGTGAATCCCTCCTCCCCTTCGTCCCTTCATCCGCAATCGCGTCATGGCTTTTCCGTTCTCCTGTCGCTTTCGCTGGCCGCTCAACTCAAGCCTGGCAGGGCTCCTGCTGCTCTCCAGCGCACCTGCGCTAAGCCATGGCGGTGATGGCCAGGCCGGCCGGGTGGCTCCGGGCCAGTTCCGCGTGCTGCCGTTGATCACGATCGAGGGCCACGGCGGCTTTGAGAACAACATTGAGGGCCAGCCCCGCCACTACGCCATCGATGCTCAGTTGGGCACCGAGCTGCAATGGGGTCTCAACAACGGTGGCGTGTTTGCCATCGAGCTGGAACTGGGCCCGGCCTTCGTGTGGGGTGAGGCCGAGCATTTCTATGGCCAGGTGGAACCGGCCGGCGAGGAGGAGGAGCACGACCACCACGGGCTGCCGGGCTCGAACTGGCGCCGCACCGACATCAAGGGCCGGCTGCAGCTGGTGTACCAGCCGACACGGCGGCTCGAACTGAGCGCCGAGTGGATGCCCTACCTGATCACGTCCAGTCAGGGTGAAGATGTGCGCGGCCTGCGCCAGCAGCTATCGCTGGCCGGCACCCTGGCGCTGGGTGATGGTGATGTGAACTTCGCGCTGGGCGATGGGCTTGAGACCATTGCCGACGGCCTCTTTCTGGCGGTGGAAAACCGCAACGGCTGGGATTCCACCGGCACCTACCTCGGCAACTACACCGATACCCGCTTGGGCCTGGGTTTCAACGTGGATCAACTCAACCTCACCATGGATGCGGGGCCGCGTTTTTACAACCCGGGCAGCTATTCAGGGCTTGGGGGAAGAGTTGACTGGGGCGGTGAGATTGAGCTGACCTACCCGCTCAGCTCCCGCACCGTGCTGTTCGCCCATTGGCAACCGACCTACAACACCCAGGTCGGCATGGCCGGCTGGGTAAATCATGTGGGTGCAGGGGTAACCCTCAGA
>JBIIRU010000218.1:0-4925 GCA_044341355.1 Cyanobium sp.
ATGGCATCGTGGTGGAGACGAGCGGATTGGCGTTGCCCGAACCCCTGGTCGAAGCTTTTGGTTGGCCCGAAATTCGCAGTCGTGTCCGCGTCAATGCGGTGGTGACGGTGGTGGATGGCGAAGCCCTAGCCGCTGGCCATGTAGTTGGGGATGCGGCGGCGGTGGAGGCCCAGCGGCAGGCCGATCCCAGCCTCGATCACCTCGATGCCCTTGAGGATCTGTTTGCGGACCAGCTGCAGGCCGCCGATCTGGTGTTGGTCAGCCGGGCCGACCGGCTGGATGGGCCGGCGTTGGCTGCTCTGCAAGGGCGGCTCGCCAGCCAGGTGCGTGCCGGCACCCCGGTTCTGCCGATGACCCGCGGTGAGGTGGACGCCTCATTGGTGCTCTCGGCCCCAATTAGCACCGACGTCCAGGCCCTCCCCCAGCTCCAACCTGATCACGAAGATCACGATCACGACCACGATGACCATGACCACGACCATGACCATGACCATGACCATCACCACAGCCACGTAGCGATGGCTGCGGTGATGGTGCAGCGGCCAGGTCCCTACACCCGCCAGGAGCTCGAAGAGCGGCTGGCGGATCTACTTGCCGAGCAGCCGGTGCTGCGCCTCAAGGGCCGCTTGCTACAGGAGGGCAAACTGCTGCCCCTGCAAATACAAGCCGTGGGACCCCGCCTTGAGTGTTGGTACGAGGGAGTTTGGCCAGAGGCGGCCGCCCCAGGGCTCGAACTGGTGGTGTTGGGTGCCGCCGCCCATGCCGCCAGGCTCGAGCAGGCTTTCGCAGCCCTCTAATCGCCTGGCAATATTCAGCAAACGCCCGCGCTCCGGTGCCCCACTTTCACGCCCGTGTCCAGGTGTCCCTGCGTCCGTCGGTGCTCGATCCGGCGGGGGAGGCCACCCGAGCGGCCGCCGGGCGTTTGGGAGTTGCAGGGGTGACGAGCTTGCGAATTGGCAAGGCCATTGAGGTTGAGATCGAAGCCCCTGACCAGGCCACGGCCCAACAACAGCTGGAATTGCTCAGCGAACGACTGCTGGCCAATCCGGTGATCGAAAACTGGACGCTTGATTTGATCGAAATCGCCTGAGGCCCCGCATGACCATTGGCATTGTTGTTTTTCCAGGCTCCAACTGCGACCGTGATGTCCGTTGGGCCCTGGAGGGTTGCCTAGGGGTGCCAACCCGTTTCCTCTGGCACGAAGAGCGGGATCTCCAGGGACTGGAGGCCGTGGTCTTGCCCGGTGGCTTCAGTTACGGCGACTATCTGCGTTGCGGCGCCATTGCTCGCTTTGCGCCGGTGCTGGAGGAAGTCCGTCGGTTCGCCAGTGAGGGCGGCCCGGTTTTGGGCATCTGCAACGGCTTCCAGGTGCTCACCGAGTTGGGACTGCTGCCGGGGGCCCTCACCCGCAACATCGGCCTGCATTTTGTTTGTGAGCCCACTTCTCTGGAGGTGCGGCCCGGAGCCTGTCGCTGGTTGGCGGGTTATCAATCAGGTGAAGTAATTTCCCTGCCCATTGCCCATGGCGAGGGTCGTTATCAGCTCCAGGAAGACCAGCTGCGGCAGCTGGAGGACAACGGCCAGGTGGTGTTGCGCTATACGGCCAACCCCAATGGGTCGATGGGGGATGTGGCGGGGTTGTGCAACACCCGGGGCAATGTGCTTGGTTTGATGCCCCACCCCGAACGAGCCTGCGAACGTCTCACCGGGGGCGAAGATGGCCGCCGGCTACTGGCCAGCCTGCTGGGCTGAGATATGCGTCGTCGCTCGTTGCTCTGGGGACTGGGAGCGGGCCTTTCGGCATCAGGATTGGGCCTGAAGTCTTCCGGTGCCTCGTCAACGACGGCATTGCCCCGGGATCGCCATCCCCTGGGTGTGCCGACACCTTTACGGCCAGGCAGCCGCGTTCTGGCGATCGCACCGGGCACTTGGTGGGAGGACGGCACGACGGAGGGGCTGAGGCTGCAGCAGCGCTTTGCCGCCGCCGGTTGGAGCCTGGAAATCCCGGCGGCCACGGCGGGCCGTTGGCGCTGGTTTTCGGCCAGTGACAGCGAGCGACTCAAGCTGCTGCAGCGGGCCTGGGCCGATCCCGGCATCGACGCTGTGGTGGCGGTGGCCGGTGGCTGGGGCAGTGCCCGGTTGCTGGAGGCCGGCTGGCAGCCGGGCTCTCGGCCCCTGTGGTTGGTGGGTTTTTCCGATGCAAGTGCCCTGTTGTTGGCGCAGTTGGCGGCTGGCAACGGCGGTGGCATCCATGGCGGCCTGCAGGGAGATGATGACGCCTGGGCCAGGTTGGTGGCCCTGCTGCGGGGGGAGAGGGTGGCGCCGCTGCAGGGGGTGGGCTGGCGGGGTGGAATCGCCACGGGGCCTTTGGTGGTTGCGAATCTGACGGTGGCGACGTCCCTGATCGGCACCCGTTGGTGGCCCCGCCTGGCTGGCTGCGTGCTTGTGCTTGAGGATGTGGGCGAGGAGCCCTATCGCATTGACCGGATGCTGACCCAGTGGCGCACTGCGGGAGTATTGGAGGGGGTGGCAGGGATCGGCCTGGGTCGGTTTCGTTGGAAACAGGACGATGTGCTGCCAGGCGACCTGACAATGGACGAGGTGCTGCAAGAACGGCTTGGCGACCTGGGTGTGCCCCTGGTGGCCGGGCTGCCGGTGGGCCACGGCCAGCCGAATCTGGCCCTGCCCCAGGGGCGGCTGGCGCACCTAGATGGCCAGCGGGGTTCCCTGGCGTTGGCTTGAGCAAAGAGGCTCACGAACCAACTGCCAGGCCAGTCTTGGGCCAGCCGGCTTTGCCGAACAACAAAAAAAGGGGCCCCAAGGCCCCTTGCTAGCGAAAACCGCAACAGCGATCAGTTGACGGCTGCAAAGAAGTCCTTGCTCTTGACTGGATCGGGATTCATGGTTTTTTCGCCTGGGGTCCAGTTGGCAGGACAGACTTCGTCGGGATGGGACTGGACGTACTGGAAGGCCTGTAGCACCCGCAGGGTTTCATCCACACTGCGACCGACGGGCAGGTTGTTGATGGTGCTGTGCATCACCACACCCTCGGGATCGATGATGAACAATCCACGCAGGGCTATGCCAGCGTCCTCATCGAGAACTTGGTAGTCGCGGGCGATGGTTTTGTTCAGGTCGGCGACCAGGGGATAGGCGATATCACCAAGGCCACCGTTCTTGCGGTCGGTCTGCACCCAGGCCAGGTGGCTGAACTGGCTATCAACGGAAACCCCAAGCACCTCGGTATTGCGACTGGAGAAATCGGCGTAGCGGTCGCTGAAGGCGGTGATTTCCGTCGGACAGACGAAGGTGAAATCAAGGGGATAGAAGAACAGCACCACGTACTTGCCGCGGTACTGAGAAAGGGAGATCTCCTTGAATTCCTGGTCGACCACCGCGGTGGCGGTGAAATCAGGGGCGGCGAGACCAACAATCCTCGTCATGGCAATGGTTGGAGCAAAAGGAAGGTTTCTGGACGCGACAGGGTGAACCAGGTCGCTACGCACAACGGAGTCACGTAGGACGGAGTCGGTTCGACTTCCAGTTGCGTCTGGGCCAAGCTATCACGTATTCAGGGGTTTGGGGGCCGATTTTGGTTCTGATCGCAAGCGCTCTTGGCTGCCGGACCAGCGACTGCCTAGGCTGCCTTCAATGATTGATCTGACTTGCCCGATGCCCTGGGATCCCACTGTTCTGCGCAAATACAACGCCACCGGTCACTTCCGCCTGCTTAACCAGCTACGCAGCGATCTCAAGGGCAATCCCCTGATCCGTCCCAAGCAAGGCGAAACGGTAGGCGAGGCAAACCGCAGCCGGTCCTTGATTCGCGCCATCGAGGGTCGTTCCTCCCCCGCCGAAGCCCGTTGGCGCCGTCAGGCCAGTGCTCTGCAAGAGACCACCAGCCCCACCCCAAGGGCCGTGGTGGAAGAGGAACAGTACAAAGGGGCGAACAACAGCTTCCGGGTAAGACTCAATGCAATTGAGATGCGTTAATCATGGCGCGATCCCTGCCAGTGGACTTAGCTTCCCATTTCCACCATGCATGGATCCCTTCCTTGGCTTTGACTACCACGACCTTGCTGGAGGCCCTTCAGCACCGTTATGCCACCAAGGCTTTTGATGCCACTCGCCGCATCGATCCAGAAACCTGGGCAGCGCTTGAAAAAAGCCTGGTGCTGAGCCCTTCCTCTTACGGCCTGCAGCCCTGGAAATTCCTGGTAGTCACCAACCTGGTTTTGCGAGCTGAGTTGCGTCAACACTCCTGGAACCAGTCCCAGATCACCGACGCATCCCATCTGGTGGTTTTCCTGGCCAAACGCCGCATTGAAGAAGCCGACGTCGAGAAGCTGATTTCCGCCACCAGTACCATCCGCAGTGTGCCGATCGAATCGCTGGGGTTCTATGGCGACATGATCCGCAAGGATCTGATCAATGGCCCCCGCAGCCAGCACATCGGCCAGTGGAGCTCCAACCAGGTGTACATAGCCCTGGGCACTTTTCTCACCGCCGCAGCCCTGTTGGGTGTTGATACGACCCCGATCGAGGGTTTCTCACCTGCCGAGTACGACCGGGTTCTGGGGCTGGAGGACAGCGCCTACCGCAGTTCTGTGGTGGCGGTGGCTGGATATCACAGCGCCGAGGACAAGTATGCCGGCTTGGCCAAGGTCCGTTATCCAGACAGTGAGCTGATCGAGTACATCAGCTAAGCGTTTTTGCTGCCCTCACCTTTAGTTTGTGTTGGGGGCGGCGCAGACGCAGGCGAGTCGAACGATCCTCCATGCCGCGATTGGTCAATACAACCCCGGCTGCTCCACCTTCAACGCCGCCGAGTTCTCCAGCACGATCCGTGCTGTCGCCTCGTCGATGCCACCAGGGGCCCGAACCTGAACCTCCAGGGTCATCTCAATGTTCACCCCCGGAAGCGC
>JBIIRU010000219.1:0-4914 GCA_044341355.1 Cyanobium sp.
ACTCAGATCAAGCAACCACTCTCTCACTGGCTCTCTCCCTGATTGAGAACGGAAGAAAACAACTCGGAGGACAGGGTGAATTCCCATTCCGCGAGCAGCCCGTTTCAATCACTGTACCAGAAATGGTGCGGCCCGGATTGGCTTCGTCCCCGTTGAGCAGCAGCTCAGGTCATCCCAACGGTTAAAATCACCGGGTTGCCGCCAGTGACGTTGACTTCAGTTTGCGGCCGGCCGGCAACTCCGGTGCGTTTTTTTGTTAGGTGCTTTTATTCCATTTTGCCCGTTCCATCTCGTAGAAGTCGAACCCTTCTTGTCGCTGCTTCTGCATGCGCATGACCAGTCCGGGAAGGTCCGGAAAAATGTCATCTGAGTCAATCCAGTTTTTCTCCAGCGCTCCCTTCATTTGAAGCTTGGTCTTCTGCGGTATCACAAGTTTTGTAAGGAGAGATTTTCCATGATAGCGCTCAACAGCTTCGATGTATTGTCGGTGATCCCACACCAAGTCATATTCGTCGTAAGTAACGTAAACCATAAACAGGCTTTTTTGCGCCCGAATCCGGTCCTCAATTACCGGCGGTTCCAGCAACACCAAAAAGCCGTCATGGTCTGAGATTCCAGATTGGCCACTGGGGATTGCTCCCGGAGGCGACGATGCAGTCGCACTACTGTTATCGGAAACTATCGGCTTCGACATTTCAATCAAGAAGGACAGCTTGTCTCGCTTGATACAGGAATTGAGGGCGGCGATCCGGTAGCCACCGTTATCAATTCGGCGTCCAAGATGCGGTGGAAATGGGAATTCAGAAACATTAAGACAGTAAATCGCAGAATCACGGTCAAAATGATTTGATACTGCAAAATAGCATGCAACGAATATGTTCTTTGTCCAGTCAAGAAGACGTGTAGGGACACCAAAGTGTTGCGCTAGAATGATGCGATGCCAAGGGTCATTGAATTCCCATGACTCCGGTGCGTATCTGCGACCAATTCGATCAAATTCTCTATAGACGTCACGTTCAACTTCGGACATCCATGAGCCGTCTTTCAGGCCATCTGGTGGTGGCGAATAGTCTTGCGTGCCGCGATAGAACGAAGGAACCAGGTCCCATGACGCGTCGGATTGGCCGCGAAAGCACCGAAATACATCGTGCGACAATCCGTCATGGAACTTGACAAGCTCGTTGATGTCCTGAATCTCATGTGTGTCCATTTAGAGAAATGTACCTTGCACCTAACACTGATTCGGCGGTCCGCAGAAGCTGTGGCAAATCGACTGTTTGCCGCATAAGCTGCGGGAGCAGGACTTTCAGCCTTGCGAAAGTTCATTGTTAGCAAGGCTTCTCGGATGCCGCAAGTAGCTTCATGGATTGATAGGCGGTCCGTAGAAGCTCCCTCCGTTCCTCAGAGCAGGTCGGCGGGGCTTCGTACCCCAGATGGTCCACGGTTCAGTACATGGGTATAGATCATGGTGGTTTTCACATCGCTGTGGCCGAGCAGTTCCTGAATCGTACGAATGTCGGCGCCCTGCTCCAGTAGATGCGTGGCAAACGAATGGCGGAAGGTGTGGCAGGTCGCTGGTTTGCTGATCCCCGCAGCCTGCACGGCTGCACGCACGGCGCGCTGCACAAATCCCGCCAGCGTCGGCCCTGGGGAAACAGCCATTGTCAG
The DNA here is from genome assembly GCA_044341355.1 of Cyanobium sp. Taxonomy (GTDB): domain Bacteria; phylum Cyanobacteriota; class Cyanobacteriia; order PCC-6307; family Cyanobiaceae; genus Cyanobium. Next base: position 1,669 of record JBIIRU010000219.1, read on the forward strand.
CCCCATTCCCAGGCCGCATTGCGGTAATTCCTCTCCAGGTCATGGGGTAACACCACCGCGCCCTGCATGTGCCCTTTCAGGGGCTCCACCAGGCTGGATGGCAGCACGGTGCGACGGTCCTTGTCTCTCTTGCCGCAGCGCACCGTGATGCAGTGCTGCTCCAGGCCACAGGCATTCAGCAACTGGGTCGGGCCGCTTCGCTGATCACATGCCAGCGGAAGCCGAATAGCACCAGCGCCTGAGCGGTGGGAAGGGCATACGGCCGGGGGGTTGTCCAGTCGGCGAGGGTGGCGGCGGTCATGGGCTCAGTTGACGTGCACAGGCGCAGCAAGCCGCTCCGGCCCAGGTGCGCAAATGGAAAAGCAACAGCGGCAGCATCAGCAGGGGCCGACTAATCGCTGCTCCTGCTACTAACGTGTATGCATGCAATCAGAAGCAATGGGATCCTTCTCCTTCACCACCGAAATCAAGGAGGACCGGACCCTGCAGCTGCCTGCTGGATCCCCCATTGGTCGTGTAACAGTCGCGATCACGCCGGCCGAAGAGGCCGCACCGACAGGCCGGCGGCTGCTGGCCAAGCTGCTGGAGCTCCAGGCCGCTATCCCCGTGGCCGCGGGCCTCAGTCAAGAGCAGATCGACACCGCGCTGGAGCGTGAACGGGCCTCATGGAGGTGAGCGATGCGGATCTACCTCGATTCGTGTGTGCTGATCTACGCCCTCGATGGCGCTGAGCAGCTACGGCGGCACACGCTGAAGCAGCTAGAGCATTACGCCAATGCCGACTGGGTGATCAGCGATCTGGTACGCATGGAATGTCTCGTTGGTCCACTGCGCGCCGGTGATCAGGTCGGCCAGTTCGCCTTCCGCAGCTTCTTCTCCGACTGCATTGTGGTGCCCCTTCATCCGGAGGTGATGGAGCGAGCAGCTGTGCTGCGAGCCTCCACCCGTCTCCAGACTGCGGATGCAATCCATCTGGCTGCCGCAGTGCACTGGGGTTGCGATGCGCTTATGACCAATGACCGCGCCTTCCAGCTCTTCCAGGCACCGATCGAGGTGCTGCGGCTTGAACCGGATCAGCCCCTAAACCAACAGACCTGACATCACCCCCTGGTAAGAGCTGGTGAGCACCGCCTCGCACCGAAAAGTGCGACAGCCAATCAGCCCCCCCCTCATCCCACCAACCCCAATTCCTCCAGCAATTGCCGCTGGGCGGCGGCGGGGACAAAGCGGTGGGCTGCCATGGCGCCGCTGACGGCGACGGGGGGCACGCCGATGCCGGGGAAGACGCCGGCGCCGCAGAGCACCAGGCCTTCGATGGGGGTGCCGCCGCCGGGGAAGGCGCCGCGGTTGGCGGGCCAGGCGGGGCCGTAGCTGCCCTGGTACACGTGCAGAAAATCGCGGTGGGTCAGGGGGGTGCCCTGCAGTTCGAGCACGGCTCGCTCGCGCCAGTCAGGCACCAGTTGGTCGAAGACGTCGTGGAATAGGCCGCAGCGTTCGCGGCGCAATTGTTCGTAGGCGGGGGTGCCGCGCTCCAGGTCTTGCCATAGCTGCCACGGCTCGTTGGCCGGGGTGTAGCCGTGCAGCACCTGGTGGCCCGGCGGCGCCAGGGAGGCATCCAGCCGCGAGGGCATCGACAGCACCGCCATGTTGCGCTCGGCCCTGATGCCTCGCTGCCAATCCCCCACCCAGACATGGTGGATCGGCAGCTCTGGTAGGCCCTCGTCTTTGAGTGCCAGGTGCCAGTGCAGAAAACTGGCGCAGGCCGGGGCGGCCAGCAGCTTCTGGCGCCAGCGCTCCGGCGCACTGCCCTTGCCCAGTAGGGCGGCCGTATCCCAGGGGCTGGCATTGCTGATGACGCCTCGGCGGGCCTGCAGCCGTTCGCCGCTGGTCAGCCTTACCCCCGTGGCCCGCTGGCCCGACAGCTCGATTTGAGCCACCGCCGCGCCCGTGCGCAGCTCGCCGCCATGGCGGCGGATGCCCCGCACCAGCGCCTCCACCACGGCGGGGCTGCCGCCCAACGGGTAATCCAGCCCCGCATCGGGCTCAAACCATTCGCCAAACAGGGTGGCCATGGCGGCGGCGCTGGTCTGGTCCAGCTCCAAGCCGGAGATCAAGAAACTCAGCATCTCCACCCAATGGAGCAGGAAGGGATCCTGTAAATGGCGGCGGGCGATCGGCCCAAAGCCTCCGCCTAGGGCCGCCAGCTGGCCCGCCTGGCCGATCAGCCCGAATCCCTGGCTGCCCAGGGTGGTGAACATGCCAGCGCCGGGGCGCAGGGCCAATAGCGGCAGCGATCCGGCGGCGCGGCACAGGGGGGCCAGGGCCAGCAAAAAGGCTTGCCATTCATCGGCAACCGCTGGCCCCCGCAGGCTGCGCAGTAACTCCAGAAACGGCTCCAGGCCCACGCCCACCCGCAGGTTGCCTTCGGGTAACAGCAATCCCCATTCCGAATAGCGCGCCACCGGCACGCTTTCGTCCACGGCCCGCAGCACCTGGGCCAGGGGATTGGCACTGGGCCAGCGGCCCAGCCCACTCCACAGCGAAGGACCGGACTCGAAATGAAAGGGGCCCCGCCGAAAGCCGTGGGCGGCGCCGCCGGGCTGGCTGTGGGCCTCCAGCACCAGCACCTCCAGCCCGTGGCGGCAGGCGATGGCGGCGGCGCAAAGGCCCCCCAGGCCACTGCCGACCACGATCAGATCCGGCATCGCCCCTCCCGCTCACGGCAGAGGGCCTCCAGGGGCGGCCGGCCGGTGAGGCGCAACCTCCAGGCGGCCCAAAGGCCATAGGCCCAATCCGCCAAGCTGCTGACCAGTGGCCAACCGCTGGGGGCATAGAGCCATCCCAATCCCACCAGGGCATAAGCGCGGCGGAAAACGGCCACATCCCGCAGCACTTCGCCATCTCCACCGCCCTTTGATGGGTCCTGGCCGGCTAGGGCATGGATGCGGCCCATGGCCTCGGCGTAGCTGATGCCGCCATGGGCGGCGGGGTCGTAATCGGGCGCGTCGATATCCACAAAGGCCAGGCGCGGCTGGTCGCCGTTGTGGCGCTGGTCGCGGCGGCGCAGCATGTCCACCTCCCGGCAGCAAAGCGGGCAGGCGCCGTCGTAAAGCAGGGTGAGATCGGCCATGCACGGGACCTTAGGGAGCCCGGCAGGGCGGTGGTCGGCCCCCAGGCAGACTCAGCTCCCCCCTTTGGCAGATGAGCCCTTCCTTGCCCCCTGATCGCCCTGCAGGCCCCCCCCGC
>JBIIRU010000020.1:0-16846 GCA_044341355.1 Cyanobium sp.
CTTCCACTACGCCACCCAGGCGGCTGTGTCAATATCTGTAGATGATTTGCGCATCCCTGGAGATAAAGCTGCACTCCTTGCTGAGGCGGAACAGCAAATCACCGAAACCGAAGAGCGCTATCGGCTCGGAGAGATTACCGAGGTGGAGCGTCATACCAAGGTCATCGACACCTGGACCGAAACCAATGAGCGCCTCGTCGCAGCTGTACGACGCAACTTCAATGACAACGATCCCCTTAATTCTGTATGGATGATGGCCAACTCCGGTGCTCGCGGCAATATGTCGCAGGTGCGCCAGTTGGTGGGCATGCGCGGTCTGATGGCCAACCCTCAGGGGGAGATCATCGATTTGCCGATTCGTACTAATTTCCGCGAGGGTCTAACGGTCACCGAGTACGTGATTTCGTCCTATGGGGCCCGTAAGGGTCTCGTTGATACGGCCTTGCGTACGGCAGACTCTGGCTATCTCACTCGGCGTCTGGTGGATGTTGCCCAGGACGTCATCGTGCGTGAAGAGGATTGCGGCACAACCCGCGGCATCCTGATTGAGGCGGACGAGAAAGGACGTTTCGCCAGCAAGCTGGTTGGTCGCCTCGCCGCCGAACCTGTCGTTGCTGCTGATGGCACCGTGATGGTGGAACGGGATGGCCAGATGGATCCCCCTTTGAGCCGGGCTATTGAGGCCGCAGGAATCACTACTGTGATGGTCCGTTCGCCGTTGACTTGCGAGGCGTCCCGTTCGGTTTGCCGCAAGTGCTATGGCTGGGCCTTGGCCCACAACCAGTTGGTTGACTTGGGCGAGGCTGTAGGCATCATTGCCGCCCAATCCATTGGGGAGCCTGGCACCCAGCTCACCATGCGTACGTTCCACACTGGTGGTGTTTCCACCGCAGAGACCGGTGTGGTGCGCTCCCTAGTGGAAGGCGAGGTGGAATTTGATGGTCGGGCTCGTGTGCGGCCCCACCGCACACCCCATGGGGTGGAGGCCCAGTTGGCCGAGACCGACTTCGGCCTCAGCGTCAAGCCTAGTGGCAAGGGCAAGTTGCAGAAACTGGATATCACTTCGGGTTCAATCCTATTTGTAGCCAATGGTCAGATGGTTCCATCTGATACCATTCTCGCCCAGATTTCTTCTGGTGCTGCTGTCAAAAAGAGTGTCGAAAAGGCCACCAAAGATGTGATTTGTGACCTGGCCGGCCAGGTTCGTTTCGAAGAGGTGATACAACCCCGGGAGGTAACCGATCGACAAGGTAATATCACTCATAAAGCCCAGCGTTTGGGTAGGCTTTGGGTTTTTAGTGGCGACGTCTATAATCTCCCCCCCAACGCCCAACCTGTGGTCGAGGGCAATAAACCTGTTCATACCGGTGATGTGTTGGCGGAAAGCCGTCTTGTCAGTGAATATGGTGGTGCTGTGCGTCTGCGTGAATCTGCAGGTGATTCGCGAGAGGTACAGATTGTCACTGCAAGTGTAATTCTTAAAGACTGTAAATTGCTGGGGGAATCGACCCATTCGGGTGAGATTTGGCATTTAGAAGATAAGGATAATTCTCGTTATCTCTTGAAAACAGCTCCGGGCAGTAAGATTGGTACCGGAGAGGTAATCGCTGAGTTGGCCGACGATCGTTTTCGCACCCAGACCGGTGGTATCGTTCGTTTTGCCCCTGGTCTTTCAATCAAGAAGGCCCGTTCGGCTAAGCATGGGTACGAGGTGAGTAAGGGGGGGACTTTGTTATGGATTCCCCAGGAAACACACGAGATCAATAAAGACATTTCTTTGTTGATGATTGAAGACGGCCAATGGATTGAGGCCGGCACCGAAGTGGTCAAGGATATCTTCAGTCAAACCGCCGGTATTGTGACAGTGACCCAGAAGAATGACATTCTACGCGAAATTATTGTCCGTTCGGGTTCTGTCCATTTGATAGCTGATAGCAAAGTTCTTTCCCTTTACAGCGGTGAGGGCCGCTTGGTCAATCCAGGCGAGGAGATTGCCCCAGGTCATACGGCTGAAGCAATGGTTTTTGTTGAAGCTGTCGATACTCCTGAAGGAGGTGCCGTGCTACTGCGTCCTGTCGAGGAATATTCCATCCCTGATGAAGCCCATTTGCCCGAGTTGGCTATGGTCAAGCAGACTGGGGGCCCATCGCTTTCCCTTAAGGCCAGTCAGCGCTTGACGTTCAAGGATGGAGAATTGATCAAATCGGTTGAAGGTGTTGAGCTTCTGCGTACCCAGTTGATTCTGGAAACTTTTGATACAACTCCTCAGATGACCGTAGATGTTGAGGCTATTGCAGATAAGCGGTCTAAGACGATTGAGCGACTCCAGCTAGTGATTCTAGAAACCTTGCTCGTACGTCGGGACACGCTCTCTGACGCTAGCCATGGTTCCACCCATACTGAACTTCAGGTCGAAGACAACACCTTTGTCAAGCGCGGGGATGTGGTGGCCACAACCCAGATCCTTTGCAAGGACGATGGCGTGGTGCAATTACCTGAAGCGATCCCCGGGGAACCGATTCGTCGCTTGATTGTGGAGCGTGCCGGTGACACTCGCACGCTCGATTTGGGTTCGGCCGCTCCTGTTGTCTGCGTGGGTCAGCGCCTCGTGGATGGTGATCTTCTCGCCGAGGACTTCAAGGCTCCTTGTTGCGGCCAGGTGGAAGCCATCGATGGTTCCATCCTGACTATCCGATTGGGACGCCCCTACATGGTTTCTCCTGATTCCGTGTTGCATGTGCGCGATGGCGAGCTGGTGCAACGGGGCGATGGGCTGGCACTTTTGGTTTTTGAGCGCCAGAAGACTGGTGACATTGTTCAGGGTCTACCCCGGATTGAAGAGTTGCTTGAGGCCCGTCGGCCCCGGGAATCAGCGGTGCTTTGCCGCAAGGCGGGAACGGTTCAGATCAAGCAGGTCGATGAGGATGACTCAATCACCGTCACGGTGATTGAGGGCGATGACGCGATCACCGAGTATCCGATTCTGTTGGGACGCACCGTGATGGTCAGCGATGGCCAACAGGTTCGGGCCGGCGAAATGTTGACAGATGGTCCGATCAATCCCCACGAGCTGCTTGAGTGTCACTTTGAGGATCTGCGAAGCCGCAAATCCACCATGGAGGCGGCCCAAGAGGCGATATCCCATCTCCAGTTCCGCATGGTGACCGAGGTGCAGAACGTCTACAAATCCCAGGGGGTTTCCATTGACGACAAGCACATTGAGGTCATCGTCCGCCAGATGACCAGCAAGGTGCGAATTGAGGATGCCGGTGATACCACCCTGCTGCCTGGAGAGCTGATTGAGTTGCGTCAGGTTGAGCAGGTTAATTCGGCCATGGCAATCACCGGCGGCGCCCCTGCGGAGTTCACGCCCGTGCTGTTGGGCATCACCAAGGCCTCCCTTAATACAGATAGCTTCATATCAGCGGCCAGCTTCCAGGAAACGACCCGGGTGTTGACCGAAGCTGCCATTGAGGGCAAGAGCGATTGGCTCCGGGGCCTCAAGGAGAACGTGATTATCGGTCGCCTGATTCCAGCCGGGACCGGCTTCAGTGGTTTCGAGGAAGAACTGCGCGCCGAGGCGGGACCCCATCCCGACATTCTTGCTGAGGAGGGCAGTGGCTTCCGTCGGATGCAGAATCTGCGCCCCGATTACACGGTTGAGATGCCTTCACCGCCCTTGACCACCGCCGTGCTCGACGACCCTTCCGATGAAGATCTGGAAGCTACCCGCAGTCGCCATGGGATTGAGGCCACCACCAGTGGCTTTGCCGCCTTTGCTCGTCCTGGTTTCGACGACGATGCGTTGCAGGAGGATCTGATCCCGGACCCTGATGCTCTTGAGGGTCTTCAGGAGGAGGGTTTATTGAGCGATGACTGAAGCCATTTTGAAGCAAAAGACCCAACGAACGGCCCTCGGCACGCCTGTCCCTCAGCGGGCCTTGCCCCGCTGGGGCTTCCATGGCCACAACGAGCGCTTGCACGGGCGCATCGCGATGCTGGGGTTCATCGCCCTGGTGTTGGTGGAGTGGAAACTAGGCCACGGAATCCTGATTCGGCCGTGAGTACCGCCGGGCCTGCTGCCAGTCCCGTCCCTGTTCCCCCCACACCCCTACTGGGCCTGGACCAGGCCCAACTTGAGGCGTGGGTCCAGGCGGAAGGTCAGCCGGCTTACCGTGGCCGCCAGCTGCACCAATGGATTTACTCCCGATCTGCCCGCAGTGTGGAGGCGATCACCGTGCTGCCCAAGGCCTGGAGGCAGCGCTGGCCCCAGCCCGGCCCCGATCCAATCGGACGCCTCGCGGAGCTTCACCGGTCCACGGCCCAGGATGGCACAGTCAAGCTGTTGTTGGCCACAGCTGATGGACTCAGCCTGGAGACAGTTGGTATTCCCAGCCAAGACCGTCTAACGGTGTGTGTAAGCAGCCAGGTGGGCTGCCCAATGGCCTGCCGCTTCTGTGCCACCGGCAAGCAGGGGTTGCAGCGCTCGTTGCAACTGCACGAAATCGTCGACCAGGTGCTGAGTCTGGGCGAAGTGATGGAGCGCCGGCCCACCCATGTGGTGTTCATGGGCATGGGGGAACCGTTGCTCAACATTGACACCGTGCTGGCGGCGATCGATTGCTTCTGCCGCGAACTGGGTATGGCCCAGCGGCAGATCACCGTGAGCACGGTGGGAGTCGCCTCCAGCCTGCCGGGTTTTGCCGAACGGGCCCTCAATCGCCTGGGTCGAGCCCAGTTCACCCTGGCGGTCAGCCTCCATGCCCCCGACCAGGCACTGCGGGAGCAGCTGATTCCAACGGCCCGCTCCTATCCCATCGAGGATTTGCTCGAGGATTGCCGTGCATACGTGGCCCTCACCGGCCGCAGGGTCAGCTTTGAATACATCCTGCTGGGCGGGCTCAACGATCAACGCCGTCACGCCGAGGCCTTGGCCCAGTTGTTGCGGGGCTTCCAGAGCCACGTCAATTTAATTCCCTACAACCCCATCGACGAGGAGGAGTTTCATCGGCCCACGACCCAGCAGGTGGAAGCCTTTCGACGCATCCTGCAGGATCGCCAAATCGCCGTCAGTATCCGTGCCAGCCGCGGCCTCGACCAGGACGCAGCCTGCGGGCAGCTACGGCGCCGATTCGGTGACCGGGCTCAGTCTGAAATGATCGATTTTCAAAGATAGAGTAGGAATGGTGGGTTGTTTATATGCCCTGGTTCATCAAGACAGAAACCTTGCGGGTGCCTGCGGCCGAGGCCAGGCCCTATCTGGCGGCACATCGCAATTGGGTGCTTGGCCTGCGCTCCCAGGGCATTCGTCTCAGCAGTGGCTATCTGGTGGATTGGGAGGGACGTCCGGGCGGGGGCGGTTTATTGGTGCTCGAGGCGGCCGATTACGCTGCGGCCGAGACCTTGATCCGCCAGGACCCGATGCTGCTTGGCGATTGTGTCGAGTGGAGGTTGCACCGGTGGGTTGGGGCTGCGGGAGATTTGGGTGTGGTTTAAAGATTGGCTGCGTAAGTGTTATGCAGATGCTCTAGAAACATCTCCTCGTGCCAAGAAAATACCATCATTTTACTGGGCGCATTGACCTTCTAGCTGTACCGATGATGGCGTTAGGAGCAGGGTATTGCCAGGGTTCCAAGAGCTGGATTCAAATTATGCAAGGTATTGGCATTGCTTCAAAAACACATAATTTTGCAGACAAAAAAGTGGGGCCGAAGCCCCACTTTTGAACGATCTAGGTTTTTAGATCCAATAAACTGGATCTGGCAAAAGATCAATAATCGAAATCACCACCCATGCCGCCTGGGCCACCTGCAGGAGCGGCCTCCTTTTTCTCGGGAAGGTCGGCGACGATGCATTCGGTGGTTAGCACCATGCCGGCAATCGAAGCTGCATTCTGCAGGCCGGAGCGGGTGACTTTGGCGGGATCAACAATACCGGCGGCCAGCATGTCTACATATTCGCCGGTGGCGGCATTGTAGCCCTCGTTGAAGGGCTTGTTGCGCACATGCTCTGCGACAACGGCGCCATTGGCTCCGCCATTTTGGGCAATGCGCATTAGAGGCGCAGTCAGGGATGAGGCCACAATCTGGGCACCAATCAGCTCCTCACCGGAAAGATTGAGAGCGGCCCATTCTTCGAGAACAGGGGCTAGGTGGGCCAGGGTCGTACCGCCACCAGGAACGATGCCTTCTTCAACGGCCGCCTTGGTGGCGTTAATGGCATCTTCCAGGCGCAGCTTCTTGTCCTTCATCTCGGTTTCGGTGGCGGCACCAACCTTGACCACGGCCACACCACCGCTCAGTTTGGCCAGACGTTCCTGCAGCTTCTCTTTGTCATAGGAGGAGTCGGTTTCGTCCATCTGCTTGCGAATCTGCTCACAGCGGGCCTTTACCGCCGCCTCATTGCCTTCGGCAACGATGGTGGTGGTGTCTTTGTTGATGGTGATGCGACGGGCTGTGCCGAGCATCTCGACCTTGGCGTTCTCTAACTTGAGACCGGCATCTTCGGTGATGAGCTGGCCATTAGTCAGCACCGCGATGTCTTCGAGCATGGCCTTGCGGCGATCGCCGAAACCAGGGGCCTTTACTGCGGCTACGTTAAGTACACCGCGCAGACGATTGACCACCAGGGTGGCGAGGGCTTCTTTCTCAATGTCCTCAGCGATGATCAGCAGGGGCTTGCCGGTGCGGGCGATCTGTTCGAGAACAGGTACCAGGTCTTGCACTAGGCCGATTTTCTTATCGGTGATCAGGATGTACGGATCATCCAGCACTGCCTCCATGCGCTCGGTATCGGTGGCGAAGTAAGGGGAGATATAACCCTTGTCAAAGCGCATCCCTTCGGTGACTTCCAGTTCGGTGGTCATCGATTTGCCTTCTTCGAGGGAGATAACGCCCTCCTTGCCCACCTTGTCCATGGCGTCGGCAATCATCCGACCAACTTCTTCATCGTTGCCGGCGGAAATAGTGCCCACCTGGGCGATGGCAATACTGTCGCTAATTGGCTTGGCGTGTTCTTGAATCTTGCCCACCAGGAATTCGGAGGCCTTGTCGATACCACGCTTCAAGGTGATGGCATTGGCGCCGGCAGCCACGTTGCGCAGACCTGCCTTAACCATGGCGTGGGCCAGGACCGTGGCGGTTGTGGTGCCGTCACCGGCGGCATCATTGGTTTTGCTGGCGGCCTGGCGGATCAGGGCAACACCGGTATTTTCGATGTGGTCTTCGAGTTCGATCTCTTTGGCGATGGTGACACCGTCATTGATGATTTGGGGAGCGCCAAATTTCTTCTCGAGCACCACGTTGCGACCCTTAGGACCAAGGGTGACGGCAACGGCCTCGGCCAAGATGTCAATACCCCTTTCAAGGGCACGGCGGGCTTGTTCGTTGTAAATAATGCGTTTTGCCATTTTAAGTAGAGCGTGGGGAAAGGGAAAAAGAATTTAAAAAGTTCTGAAGACTCAGTTCAAATTCAGTTGACGATGGCCAGAATGTCCTTTTCTGATAACAGAACAAATTCATCTGTGCCGAGCTTGATATCAGTGCCGGCGTACTTGCTGTAGAGGACTTTGTCGCCAATACTCACTTCTGGAGCCTGGCGGGAGCCGTCTTCATTGCGTTTGCCGGGGCCCACCTGAACCACCTCACCCACCTGGGGCTTTTCCTTGGCGGTATCAGGAAGAAGTATGCCTCCGGAGGTGCGCTCTTCGGATTCGGAAACCTTGATGAAAATCCGATCTCCGAGAGGTTTAACCGTCGAGACGCTGAGAGAAACAGCAGCCATGGAGTTCGTAAAACGTAGGACGCGGGAGTCAAGTGGTGAAACACCCCAGCGACGGCGGGGGCCGACGTCATGGGCTGGGTTCGGCCCCGGGAGCAGCAAAAGCTGGCACTCGAAACTCCCGATTGCCAACCTATGGCAACGGCCCTCGGCCACGGGGTTTTTGGTTGTTCGGTTGACCGAACTGCCACCCCTGGCCGGCTTCAGCGGCCAATCGGCCAGTGGGGCATGGCTGGTGGTAAGGTTGCGCCGCTTTGGACGGGTCTGGAGATCTGCCAACAGCGTCCTGCGTCCCCACCATTTCCTCCTTATGGCAGCTGCTGCTTCCGCCGCTTCCGGCACCAAAGGCATCGTCAAGCAGGTGATCGGTCCGGTGCTTGACGTTGAGTTCCCTGCCGGCAAGCTGCCCAGGATCTATAACGCCTTGCGTATTGAAGGCAAGAATTCAGCGGGCCAAGATATTGCCTTGACTGCCGAGGTTCAGCAGTTACTTGGGGACCACAGGGTGCGTGCGGTGGCCATGAGCACCACCGATGGGCTTGTCCGCGGCATGGACGCCGTTGATACGGGGTCCCCGATCTGCGTTCCAGTGGGAGAAGCCACCCTGGGGCGCATTTTTAACGTGCTTGGTGAACCCGTAGACGAAAAGGGCCCGGTCAGCACAACTACTACTGCTCCCATCCACCGGGAAGCCCCCAAGCTGACCGACCTTGAAACCAAGCCCAAGGTGTTCGAAACGGGTATCAAGGTTATTGACCTTCTCGCTCCTTATCGCCAAGGTGGCAAGGTTGGTCTTTTTGGTGGCGCCGGCGTTGGTAAGACGGTGCTTATTCAAGAACTGATCAATAACATCGCTAAAGAGCATGGTGGTGTTTCGGTATTTGGGGGCGTAGGCGAACGCACTCGTGAAGGCAATGACCTCTACGAGGAATTCAAGGAATCTGGGGTTATCAATGCCGACGACCTCACCAAATCCAAGGTGGCCCTCTGCTATGGCCAGATGAATGAACCCCCTGGCGCCCGCATGCGGGTGGGCCTTTCGGCTTTGACAATGGCCGAGCATTTTCGCGACGTAAATAAGCAAGATGTGTTGTTGTTTATTGACAACATCTTCCGCTTTGTCCAAGCCGGTTCTGAGGTAAGCGCCCTGTTGGGACGCATGCCTTCAGCCGTGGGATATCAGCCAACTCTCGGTACAGACGTGGGCCAATTGCAAGAACGCATCACCTCCACTCTCGAAGGTTCCATTACATCTATTCAGGCAGTCTATGTTCCTGCCGACGACCTAACTGACCCGGCACCAGCCACCACTTTTGCCCACCTTGATGCCACCACCGTATTGAGTCGCGGTCTTGCTTCTAAGGGTATCTATCCGGCGGTTGATCCCCTAGATTCCACCAGCACCATGCTACAACCTGCGGTGGTTGGTGATGAACATTATCGTACTGCTCGGGCTGTGCAATCTACCCTGCAACGCTATAAGGAACTCCAGGATATTATTGCAATTTTGGGTCTCGATGAACTTTCCGAAGACGATCGTCGCACCGTAGATCGGGCTCGCAAGATCGAGAAATTTCTTTCCCAACCTTTCTTTGTTGCTGAAATCTTTACCGGTCAATCTGGCGAATACGTCAAGCTAGAAGACACCATCAAGGGTTTCAATATGATTCTTGCTGGCGAACTAGATGATCTTCCCGAGGCTGCCTTCTACCTCGTCGGCAATATTGATCAAGTCAAGGCTAAAGCTCAAAAAATCCTCGCCGATTTGAAGGCTTGAACATGACTTTCAACTTAAGAGTTCTCTCTCCTGACAAAAGTGTGTTTGATGGCGTCGCTGATGAGGTAATTCTTCCCAGCACAAGTGGTCAGATGGGCATCCTCACCGGCCATGTTTCCATGCTCACCGCTTTAGACGATGGGGTTTTGCGCATACGTGAGGGCAATGCATGGCAGTCCATTGCCCTTATGGGTGGCTTTGCCGAAGTTGATGCCAATGAAGTTACGGTGCTTGTTAATGGTGCCGAATTGGCCCGTGACATCGACTCCGCCAAGGCTGAAAAGGAGCTCGAAGCGGCGATCCAAGCCGCAGCGGCATTGGAAAACCAGCCGACCAGCAGCGCCAAGGTAAAAGCCCTGCAAACTCTCTCTCAGGCCCGTGTCCGGGTTGCTGCCACCAAGGCAATTTGAGCGAGAAAAATCATTTACCAAGCCAAGCTTTACCGAGCCGCTTGGCTGAATGCCAAAAAAGCCGGCTTTTTGGCCGGCTTTTTGATTGAATCACTAGAACAATCAGAGACCTTACTTTAGGGCTTAGGCGGTTCCGCAAAAGGTGACGTCAGGGAATTTGAGTTTGGCCTCTTCCAAGGATTTACCCCGTCCCTCTTCCTGCCAGTAATTGATCACCTCTGTGGCCTTGTTGAGGATCTCAACTCGCTCATTATCGGTGATCCAGCTTTTGCGCTCCAATTCTGTCTTAAGTGTTTCCCAGGCGTCTTCACGGGGCCAGAAGAAATAGGCCGTCAGGGGGCTGGGTCCGCCACCGACGATCTGATCGACAGCCAGGGCCACGTTGTCTGGCAACCAAAGGATCTTGAGGAGGAAGCGTCCCTCATCGGCCTTAGGGGTGTAGCCAGAGGGCACACCATCTTCATCAATGGTGGCGGTGGCTAAGGCGGCACTGCCGCCGCGCAGCACCGGGCGGCCTTGGGTCACCTCGCTGGCGGCCGTCGGATCGGCGACGTCATCGAATGCGGCAGCGAACACCGCTTCGTCACTGATCGTCTCGGCTGCTGTCATGGTTGGTGCGCTCAAGGCAGAAGAATAATCGTCTAACCTATCAGCCCTGCTGCCACTGGTCCCTGAGTCCCCGCGCCCTGGTTCTTTTCGACATTGATGGCGTCATCCGGGATGTTGGCGGCAGTTACCGCCGCGCCCTCAGTGAAACCGTTTATCACTACAGCGGTTATCGCCCCACAGCCGCTGAAATCGATGCCCTCAAGGGTGAAGGCCTTTGGAACAACGACTGGGAAGCCTCCCTTGAACTGTTGCGGCGCCGCGGCATCAGCTCCCCCCTGCCTACTTTTGATGACATTGTCGCGGTTTTTAGCGAGGCCTACTTCGGCGGCGACCCCCATGGGGATCCCGCCAGCTGGAAGGGCTTCATCGGCAACGAAACCTTGCTAGTGCCTCCAGAATTTTTCAACACCCTCAACGACGCAGGCTTTGCCTGGGGCTTCGTTAGTGGCGCCGAACCCCCATCCTGCCGCTATGTGCTGGAGCAACGCCTGGGGCTGGTCGACCCACCCTTGATCGCCATGGGGGATGCTCCCGATAAACCCAATCCCCAAGGGCTTCTCACTCTTACGGCTTTGCTGCTGGGCCGTTACGAGGCTCCAGGCCTTGGCCCCCTGGCCCCACCGGTGGCCTATCTGGGAGACACGGTCACAGATGTGTTCACCCTGCAGCGGGCCCGCCAGGCGGTGCCAGAACAACGCTGGCGTGCCCTGGCAGTGGCTCCGCCCCACTTGCACGCTGCTGAAGTGCAAGCGGCCCGGGGGGTCTATGAAGAGCAGCTCTTACGGGCCGGGGCCGAGGCGATTCTGGCCACCACAGCTGCAGTGATCGAAGCCGTGGAGGCCTGGTTGGGCGAAATCGACCAGGAGTGAACTTCTCTGAACTTCAGCGAACCATGATGGCGTGTTCCTGGGATCGCACCCAGGTCCTGAAACCTGAAACCGAGCGGCAGGCTAGGGGCGCAGCAGTTCGCTGGCGACCAATTCAACGGCCTCCGGCCGGGCCATTAATTCGTGGTGGGCCAGGTGGAGCGGGAAGGCCAGTCGACGGCCGACGGGCAAGACGGCGGTCCAGCCGGGCACGACCATCACATCGGCGACGCAATAAATGCTGCAGCAATCGATGGCCGCCAGGGGGCCCGGATCCCCATTCAATCGACGCAACAAGTCGCTGCCCAGCTTCATGTCGGCCACCGAGGCCAGGGGCCAGCGGGGCCACACTTGGGCCGCCAGGGTGCCCTGCTGGGGGCTTGCCACACTGGTGAAGCGCCTCACCCGCTGGTGGCCCCCCTGCAATTGGATCCAGGTGCGGCTGATCAGCCCCCCCATCGAGAAGCCCATCACATCCAGGATCTGATCGGGCCCAAACTCGGCCTCAATTGCTTGATTGAGTTGGATTGCCAGCTGATCCAGGGGCACCACACCCAAGCCATGGGGCAGATGGGGAGTGAAGGGGGTGCCGCGGCGGCCGGCCAGGGTGCGCTTGAGGGTGTTGAAGAGGTCAGGCGTGTCCCAGAGGCCATGGACAAGCACCAAGGGGGGGTAGACAACATCAAGGGGTGATCCAGGTGACTGCAAGGGCGGTGGGCCAACATACCCATCCTGGGCACGCGGAGCTGCCCGCTGCAAAGCCATTGCGACCGCTTGGCAACCGGCCCATAGACGGTCAAAAGAAGCGGCGAAATTTGCCTTGATTCATGGTATTAACAATTCTGGGACGGTCCTTTCGCCTTGACCTTGATGAGCGCCCTTGGATCGCGGTCTGGCCATGGTGAAAGGCACAATGCAAGCCGGGTTGGTTGGTTAAGGGCCGTGGTTCTGGGGGCTAATGACGGGGCTATCTCCGTCGCCAGCCTGGTGGTGGGAATCGCCGCTTCTGGTGCCCCCCGCAGCCAGATCCTGCTCTCCGGACTGGCAGCTACCGTCGCAGGCGCCGCCTCGATGGCTGCAGGAGAATTCGTTTCGGTGCAATCCCAGGCCGATACCGAAAAGGCTGACCTGGCTAAAGAGCGACTGGAACTGCATCTAGACCCCGCTGGCGAACTCGCCGAACTGACGAGCATTTACATCTCCCGGGGTCTGGATCCAGAGCTGGCCCGGCGGGTGGCCGAACGATTGAGCCAGCACGACGCCCTGGCAGCCCACGCCCGCGATGAACTGGGTTTGAGTGAAATTTTGCGGGCCCGGCCGATTCAAGCCGCCGGGGCCTCCGCCGCCAGGTTTTTGATCGGGGCGCTGCTCCCCTTGATCACGATCGTGTACAGCCCCGCCAATCGCATCACCGAAGTCACTACCGCTGCCGCCCTGGTGGCCTTGGTGGCCCTGGGGGCCCTTTCAGCCCATGCCGGCGGATCATCCAGGCGTCGCAGTGCCCTGCGCATGCTCTTTTGGGGGGCCCTGGCCATGGGGCTGACTGCCCTAGTGGGTCACTTGTTTGGAGCCGTGGTTTGAGGGCCAAAAGCTGCACCAATCGTCTTGCCGAAACTGATCCCTCGCCAGCCATCCCGCAGCATCGCCGGGCGCTGTTGGGCTTCTTCCCTGGCGAAGCCCATGGGCCCACAGAGACTGATCACAGGGTGGCATCCAAGGCGCCGTGCCGCTGGACCGGAGCGTGGCCTTGAAGTAAGTCAGGCACGCTCAGTCGTCTGGATAAAGCAGGGAAGCCAGTTCCTCCGGATCAACGTCGTAAACCCGCGCCAGGGTGGTCTCGATGGCACTGGTGACCACATCGGGCAAAAACCGCATGGCGTTGAGGGCATCGTCGGCGATGTCCTCGGTCAGCAGGGGTTCACCGCCGAGCTTCTCATCGTTGATAACCGCCATCACCCAGCTCTGGTAGGCCGTCACCAGATCTGCGAACTCAAGTTCGGGATCATTGAAATCGATGGCCATGGGTCCTCTCCTGGAGGTCGCTCCATGCAGTTTGCCCGCTGACGGTGAAGATGGCTCGCTGTCATCCTGGCCCCCTCACCCAACGACCATGGCCGGATTGGGGGAATGGTGGCCATTTCCTGGGACTGAGGGGATCATTCCCACCGGCTGCATGAAGAATTGGCAACGACTGCCCTTTGCACCATGGCGGCGTCACCGCAGTTGGGCATCATCGATAGGTCTTGCTCTGATGCGTTGCCCCATCCGCAGCGACGGCCTCTCGCCCTGGCGGGAGGAACCCTCATCTCCCTCCTCGCCCTGTTCACCGGCCTGGGAGCGCCCAGCCCCGCCCGTGCTGAAACCGTGGTGGAGCGGGTGGCCCGCACCGGCGTGCTCACCTTGGGCGGTCGCACAGACCTAATCCCAGGCTCCTACGTGGATGCCAATGGCCAACTCGTCGGCGTCTCCCTGGATGTGGCGACCCGCATCGCCGCTGAGCTGGCCCGGTATCTAAACAAACCCATCCGCGTTGATTTCCGCCGCGTCGACAGCCCCGACGCCTTGTTCAAGCTGGTGAGTCAAGGGGAAGTGGACCTGGCCTGTGGGGTGCAGTTCACCTGGGAGAGGGAAATGTACGCGGACTACACCCTGCCTTACAGCCTTTCCGGTATCAGGTTGCTGACACGCAACGCTTCCCTCAACGGCAGTCCGGAGGGATTGATAGGCAAGCGAATTGGTGTGCTGAGCGGCAGCCTCGGCGAAGCGCGGATCAAGGATCTGCAACCGAAGGCCAACCTGGTTCCCCTGAACGACCTGCAGAGCGGTGTGCGCTCCCTGCTGGCCGGCCGCCTTGATGGGGTGGCGGGAGACTCCCTCACCTTGGCTGGCACGTTGACGGCCTTTTCGGCCGGCTTGCCCAAGGGCACCACCCTAGATCTGGTCCCCCGGGAGCCTTTGGGCCGCTACGGGGTGGGTTGCATTCTTCCCGAGAACAATTCCACCTTCCGCAACTTGGCCAACCTGGCTGTGGCGGGATTGCTGCAGGGCTATCTCGATGGGGAACCCGCGGCTGCGGCCACGGTGAATCGCTGGTTCGGTCCCAGCGGCATCCTGCAGCTGCCCCCGGAACTCATCCGCAGCTTCTTTGAGTCGGTACTGTTCTCGGTGGAGCGGGTGGGAGCCCCCGTAAAGATGGCCCCGGCGGCGCAGCCGAATCCCCAATCCCCCTCCGCCCCTCGCTAGAGCCATGACCCTTCCTTCCCGCTCCGGCCTGCTCGGCTTTTTACTGGCGCTGCCGGCCCTGGGCTTGCCAGCATCCAAGGCTGCCCTGAATCTGGCCCCTGATCCGGCCGTGCCCCCTGATGCAACGAAGGAGATTGAACGGGCCGCACCCCCTCTCACCTCGGTGGAAGCGCGGCTGCAACGGCTTGCGGCGGTAATCCGCTCCCAAGAGCAAGACTTGGCCGCTGGCGATCGCCCCGCTGAGGAGATGCTGACTGCGGTTGCCTGGGGCAATGGCAATGGCCGTAGGGCCTTTGTCAATGGTCACCCCTATTACGGCCGGCCCGGTTTCCTCAATGGCGGCGGCGGCTGGCGCAATGGCGGGGCGACCTGGAGGAATGGGGGGGGCGGCAGTGCGTGGCGTAATGGCGGCGGGGGCTTCCGCAATTGGTGAGCAGCAAGCTCCACCTCCCCCTTGCTCCCGGGTCCGAACCCAACCCGTTTGGACCCTTGGCCCTGTTGGTCATCCAACCAACCCCCTATTGCAATCTCGACTGCGATTACTGCTATCTGCCGGACCGGAATAACCGCAGCCGCCTCGACCTCGAGCTCCTGGATCCGATTCTGGAGAAGGTGCTCACCAGCCCGTTTATTGGCCAGGACTTCACCCTGCTGTGGCATGCGGGCGAACCCCTGGCGGTGCCCCCAGATTTTTACGACGCCGCCACCGATCGCATCCGCTCTGCAGTGGCTCGCTATACCCCAGGTCTGAGCATCGACCAGTCGATCCAGACCAACGGCATACTTATTGACCCTAAGTGGTGTGAGTGCTTCCGCCGCAACGAAATCACCGTCGGCGTCAGCCTGGATGGCCCCGCCTTCCTCCACGATGCCCACCGCCGCACCCGCAGCGGCCTGGGAAGTCACGCAGCCACCCTGCGGGGTATTCAATACTTACAGCAGGAGAACCTGCCCTTCCATGTCATCTCCGTCTTAACGGACGAATCCCTGGATCACGCCGAGGCCATCTTTCGGTTCTTTGTTGATCACGGCATTCGCGAAGTGGGCTTCAACATGGAGGAAACCGAAGGGGTCAACCGCCAATCCAGTTTGGATCGCCCTGATAGTGAAGCCCGATACAAACGTTTTCTCGATGAGTTCTGGGACTTGGTGGCCGCTGAACCGGGTGCCCTTAATCTGCGGGAGTTTGAAACTACTTGCAGTTTGATCTACAGCGAAGAGCGCTTACAAGATACCGATATGAACCGTGCCTTTGTCATTGTAAATGTGGACCATCAAGGTAATTTCTCAACCTTTGACCCCGAGCTGCTGGCGGTTTCCACCGAAGAATACGGAGATTTTGTACTCGGCAACGTGAGACACGACAGTCTCGAAAGTGTGATCAGTACCGAGAAGTTTCAGCGCATGCAGCGCGACATGGTCGCGGGGGTTGAGCTGTGTCGATCTAGCTGCGATTACTTCGGTCTTTGCGGCGGTGGCGCTGGCAGCAACAAGTATTGGGAAACGGGCAGCTTCCGTTCGAGCGAAACCCAGGCTTGCCGCTATCGGGTCAAAACCGTGGCCGATGTGGTGATGGCAGGACTGGAGCGTTCCCTCGGGGTTGCAACGCCGGTGGCCCTCCCTGCGGCCAACCCCAGCCCATGCGGCTGATCGGCACCTTCCAGGATCCGGGCTACCTGGCCCTAGCCGATGCGGTGCTTGGCTTTTATGCCCGTCGCAGCGATCTGCAGCGGCGGGGTGTGGCTTTCGGCGAGGGCCCAGGGGATCATCCCCCGGCCAAGGTGTCAACCGATATCAGCCTGGTGGCGCTGGACCGCCAAGATGCCGAAGCCCATGGCCTCTCTGAGGTGGTGATTAGGGGCGTGTCGGCGGGGCTCAGGCGCTGGCTGGCGGAGCGGCCCCAGTTTCTTGAGTGTTGCCCGGAACGGTCCCTATTCGTCAACCCCCTTTTCAATCTGCAGCACTATGGGCCAGGCGAGGGCTTCGCTGCCTGGCACTGCGACTGGAACACCAGCGACGAAGCCACCGAACCGATCCGCCGGGTGCTGGCCTGGATTCTCTACTGCGACACCGTTCCTGGCGGTGGCACTGAATTTCTCTGGCAGCAGTATTGCCTTCCCGCCGAAAAAGGTACCTTGGCCATTTTCCCGGCGGGCCTCTCC
>JBIIRU010000220.1:0-4866 GCA_044341355.1 Cyanobium sp.
CCAGCCGGTCGGCCCGCTCAACCAGGGCATCGGCCCGCTCGAACAGGACGATGCCGCTGCTGGGGCCGAAGTCTTCGCGAGCCAGCCCCAGGCAATCCTGCAAGCTGCGGCGCCATTCGCCCAGCCGCTCCGGTTGGCTAGCCAACACCAGGGTCTGGAAGCGGTCGCCGTAGAGCTCCCCCAGGATGGCGATGGCGGCGGCAGTCACCACGCCGTTGCGCAGGCGACTGCCACTGCTGGGCTGGGCCCCCCGCCCCCCTTGGTCGATGAACCATTGCTGCAGCAACTGGGCGCCGGATGCTTCCAGGGTGCGGCGCAGTTGCCAGGGTTCGGCTTGGAAATCGGGCTGGCCGCTGAAGCTATCCAGCCGCTCGCGGATCAGGTCTTCGTCCTGGCTGAACAGCCCCACGGCCGGTGGTGGCGGCACCTCGATCGCCGGGGCTTGGTCGAGGGGCGAGGGTTGGACCAACAGGGGCTGGGCCACCAGTTCAATCTGTTCGGCTGAGGCCGCCAGGTCCTGCAGGGCCCCGACCAGATAGTCCTGGAAGCCCTTGAGGCGCCGGGCGACGGCATCGGCCTGGCCGGCGAAACTGGAGGCCAGCTCCTGATCAATCTGGCGGCGCCGTTCCTCCAGGGTGGTGATTTCAGCCAGCAACTCGGAGCGCCGCTGGCGCAGTTCCGTCAGGGCCAGGTCGGGCCAGGAGTCCGGGTTGGTTTCGACTTGTGCGAGCCCCTCGCCGGGGCCTGGGGCGGCATCGGGGGTGGTGCTCATGGGTTGGGGGAAACGGCGGCCGGCAGGCGGACGTGGCGTTCGAGTTGTTGGCGCAGGGCAGTGGCCTCAAACAACATCGGCAGCAGGTGGGGACTGTTCTGCTCGCGGAAATAGAACAGGGCCGGCAGGGGCGGGAAAAACACCTGCCAGGCAAGCCATTGGTCGTAGGGAAAGCGGCGAATTTCCTGGCCGCCGCGGCGCACCACCAGGGCGTCCGGGGTGAAGACCAGGCGCAACAGGCCGGCCTGAATCAGCAGAAAGCCACCGAAGAGGGCCAGGGCCACGGCGATCCAGCGGGCCGGATCCCAGAGGGGGATGAATAACAAGCAGAGGTCCCCGAGCAGGATCACGGCCAGGGGCACCCAGAAGCGGGGCGCTAGCACTACCTCTTGGGCGGCGGGATCGGGGGGGGACGGGGTGGCGGCAGTCATGGGGCGGTCCTGGGTGGCGCAACCGGGCTCAACCTAGGTGGCGAACCGGATATGGCCCAGCGTCACTCAACAGCCCCACTCAACCGAACAACAACTTGGTGAGCAGCACATCGACCAGGGCGACCGTCACCAGAATCATGACCACGGCCCCGGTGGTGCTGGTGCCCACCTCCTTTGGTCCACCGGTGGTGGTGAGCCCCCAGCCGCAGGAGAGGATGGCAATCAGCAAGCCAAAGACCAGGGCCTTGAAGAGCATGGAGGGCACGTCTTCTGGTTTCAACCAGAGGCGCACCGAATTCCAGAAGACATTGGGCGGGATGCTGTAGAGCAAGGTGCTGCTGATCTGCCCCGACCAGATCGCCATCCAGAAAAACAGCAGGCATTGCACTGGCGCCATCACCACCATCGCCAACAGGCGCGGCACCACCAGGTATTGCACCGGATCGGTGCGCAACATGGTGATGGCATCGATCTGCTCGGTCACCTTCATGGTGCCGAGCTGGGCGGCGTAGGCGGTGGCCACCTTGCCCGTCAGCAGGGTGGCGGTCAGCAGGGGGGCGATTTCGCGGGCCAGACCGAGGGCCAGCAGGCCACCTACGGCCATGCTGGCCCCCCGGCTGGAGAGCTCTGCCGCCACCTGGATGTTGAAGACGGTGCCGGCGGCCAGGCCCGTGATCATGATGATCAGCAGGCTGGCGGGACCGGCCTCAAACAATTCCTGCAACAGGTCCTGGACGCCGATGCGGCCCCGGGCGATGGCACTGATCGCCTGGCCACCGATCATCAAGCTGGTGCCGAGACGCTCCAACCAGCGCGGCGTATTCATCAAGTGGCGGGGAGGGGGCTGGAAGGCTGGCGCGGCCAGCGGCGCATCACCAGCAATGCCAGCACCACCAACACGGCCGGGATCAGGCCCATGCAGAGGCGGATGGCGGTGAGGGCACTGGCGGGCTGGAGGATACCGCTGGAGGCGGCGTAGCCGGTCAGGCTCATCAGGTTGCCAAACAGAAACAGGGCGACGCTGATGCAGATTTTCTGGGCGAAAACCATCCAGGCGCTGTAGAGCCCGGCGGGTTTTTCGGCATCGGCATCGATGGCATCAGGCAGCAGCGACCACGGAATCAGGTAGGCGGTGGAGGCCCCCAGCCCCACCACCAGAATCGTGGCCACCAAGGCCCCTAGGCGCATCAGGTTGGCGGGGGCGGTGGGGGCACCGAGGGCCGCATCGAGGGGCAGCAGCACCATGGCCAACAGGCAGCCGCTGATCCAGAGGGCCGATCCCCAATGCAGGGCGGTGAGGCGACCAGCGCGCTGGGAGATGAGGTTCCAGAGTTGCAGGCCCACGAGGGTGCTGATTTGAAACGGCAGCAGGATCCAGTTGCTCCAATCTTCCGGCACCCGCATCACCACCGGCAGAAAGATGAGCGCTGCGGTCTGCATCAATTGCAGGGCGCACCACAGCAGTAGGTAGAGCCCCAGCACCATCACGAAGCGGTGGTTGTTGCCCACCTGACGCAGCAGGCGGCGGGTGGCGCCAGGGGAGGGTGAGGGCTGCTGGCAGCGCAACGCCACCGGGGCGATGCCCCAGCCACAGGCCAGGGTGGAGAGGGTGATCAGGGCGCCGGAGATCATGCCGACGCGCAAAAAGCTGGCGGCGTCGTGGTGATCGCGCAGCAGCAGCCCGCCGAGCACGATGCCGACAAGGCTGGCGATGATCGAGCCGGTGAAGCGGGAGGTATTGAGGCGGGTGCGCAGCTCGGTGTTGGTGGTGAGCTCGGCGGCCAGGGCCGAGTAGGGCAGGTTGACGCAGGTGTAGAGGCTGTTGGCGACGATTGAAATCAGCACGAACACCACCACTTTCATCCAGTCGTTGCCGGGCGGCAGCCACCACATGGCGGCCATCGCCATCCCCAACGGCGCCGCACTGCAGACAATCCAGGGCAAGCGGGGCCCCCAGCGGCTGCGGGTGCGGTCACTAAGCCAGCCCACCAACGGATCGTTGACGGCATCCCAGAGCCGGGCCAGCATCAACACCAGACCGGCCATCCAGGCGGGCAGGCCCGCTGCCGCTGTGTAAAAGATGAATAGGTAGAAGCCGATCAGTGAGGCCGCCATGCCGGTGCCGGCATCCCCCAGGCCATAGGAAAGCAACAGGCGCCGCTGGCGGGCGGGCGCCAGCTCACTGGCGTCCTTGGGGCCGTCCTCAAGCCAGGAGTTGAGGCCCTCCTTGGGCTCTGGGGGGCTCCCGGCGGCAGGACCCGGGTGCTGGGGTGCGGGGCTTGGCGGAACGGACAAGGCGACGGGGCCTGGAAAGGCCATAATGGCTCAGGTGTTCGTTCGATCCCCTGGGCTTGGCCACAAGGCCCGCCTTGGTGATACAAACGAACTGTTGCGGGCGTAGTTTAGTGGTAAAACCTCAGCCTTCCAAGCTGATGATGCGGGTTCGATTCCCGCCGCCCGCTTGCTCTTTTTAATAGGGGTTTTAGGTGCTGGCCGAAATGGACAGGACCAGACCTGGGCCGCGACCTAATTACCGACCTAGAATGGGGTTTCCCTCTGGTCCGAGCCGCTGATGGTGCACCGCGTGCTGACCGAAACCGCCGTAAGCATCTCGGAACATAAGAAGAACCCCATGGCCACTTTGGCGGCAGGAGAGGGGATGGCCGTTGCGGTCCTCAACCGCAACGAGCCTGCCTTTTATTGCGTACCAGCCCGGGCCTACGAGGAGCTGATGGATTTGGTGGATGATCTGGAGCTCGGTCGCCTTGCCGATGCCCGATTGGCCGATGGCCAGGAACTGGTGCGGGTCAGCCTTGATGCCCTTTGAGCTGGCGTTTCATCCCGAGGCCCTGCGGGAATGGCAGCAGCTCACGGCCGGGATCCGGGAGCAGTTCAAGAACAAGCTTGCTGAACGGCTGATCGAACCGCGGATTCCCGCCAGCAAGCTGCGGGGCTCCAGTAATCGCTACAAAATCAAGCTTCGTGCCGCCGGATTTCGGCTGGTTTATGAAGTGCAGGATCACGAGGTGCTGGTGCTTGTCGCGGCGGTGGGAAAGCGGGAGCGCAGTGCTGTTTATCGACAGGCCGATCAGCGCTGAATCCCATGTTCTATTGCCGACTCCAACCCCCCTGAGCTGGATTAATTACCCCGGCAATCCAACGCCAGTGGCAATATGCCCCTTGTTGCTTGGCACTACTACTCGTAATGGCTCCAGAGGCGCAGCACCTTCACGATCCGCTCCTCTTCCAGCACCTGGTACACGAGCCGGTACTTGATGTTGATGCGGCGTGAACAGGCCCCGCGCAGTTCACCGACCAGGGCTGCGTAGGGCGGCGGTTGGGTGTAGGGGTCGTGGGCGAGCAGCTCCAGCAGGACCTGGGCTTTTTGCTTGAGGGCAGGCGATGACGAAGCGAGTTTGCGGGCATCCTTCTGGGCCTGCTTGGTGAATAGGACGGTCCAGCTCACCAGCCCGGTTCGCTGCTCAACTCTGAGACATCGGTGGCCATGCCTGCGAGGATCGATTCGCGCATGCCGGGGATTGAGACCAGGTGCAGGGTCTCCTGGATGGCACGCCAGTCGTCTTCCGAGAGCAATACGGCATTGCCCCGCTTACCGGTGATCTGCACGGGCTCGTGGGACAGCCCCACCTCATCGATCAGGGC
>JBIIRU010000221.1:0-4862 GCA_044341355.1 Cyanobium sp.
CCGTGGAAACGCCCTTTAATTCTGGCCTTATCTCTGTCGCCGGCAAGGACCTTGATTCCACCGGCTATGCCTGGTGGGCAGGTAATGCCCGCCTCATCAATCTTTCAGGCCGTTTGCTTGGCGCCCATGTCGCCCATGCGGGTCTGATGGTGTTCTGGGCTGGAGCCATGATGCTCTTTGAGGTGAGTCATTTCACCTTCGACAAGCCTATGTATGAGCAGGGTTTGATTCTCTTTCCCCACGTTGCCACGTTGGGTTACGGGGTCGGACCAGGCGGTGAAGTCACCAGCCTTTACCCCTTCTTTGTGGTCGGGGTGTTGCATCTGATCAGTTCTGCTGTTCTTGGCCTGGGCGGTCTTTATCACGCCCTTCGTGGCCCAGAAATCCTGGAAAACTATTCCGCCTTTTTCTCCCAAGATTGGCGCGATAAGAATCAGATGACTAACATCATCGGTTATCACCTCATCCTGCTTGGTGTTGGTGCCCTGCTGTTGGTCTTTAAGGCAATGTTCTTTGGTGGTGTTTATGACACCTGGGCTCCGGGGGGAGGAGACGTACGACTGATCAGCAATCCGACCCTTAGCCCTGGCGTAATTTTCGGTTATCTGTTGCGCGCCCCTTTTGGTGGTGAAGGCTGGATTATCGGGGTGAACTCCATGGAGGACATCATTGGTGGTCACATCTGGATCGGCCTGATTTGTATTTTCGGTGGCATCTGGCACGTCATCACCAAGCCCTTCGGTTGGGTTAGGCGCGCCTTCATTTGGAACGGCGAGGCCTATTTGAGCTACAGCCTCGGAGCCTTGAGCTTGATGAGTTTTGTGGCTTCGGCCTACATCTGGTTCAACAACACCGCCTATCCCTCCGAGTTCTACGGCCCAACCAACGCCGAGGCCTCCCAGGCCCAAAGTTTCACATTCCTGGTCCGTGACCAAAGGCTCGGAGCCAACATTGGCTCTGCCATGGGTCCAACGGGCCTAGGCAAATACCTGATGCGTTCACCGACCGGTGAAATCATCTTTGGTGGTGAAACCATGCGCTTCTGGGATTTCCGCGGCCCCTGGCTGGAACCCCTGCGCGGTCCGAATGGTCTGAGCCTGGACAAACTCCAGAACGACATTCAACCCTGGCAGGTGCGTCGTGCGGCCGAATACATGACCCACGCGCCCAATGCCTCCCTCAATTCCGTGGGCGGCATCATCACCGAGCCCAACTCGGTGAACTACGTCAACATCCGTCAGTGGCTCTCGGCCACCCAGTTCGTTCTTGCCTTCTTCTTCCTGGTGGGCCATCTCTGGCACGCTGGTCGGGCCCGCGCTGCAGCAGCCGGCTTCGAAAAAGGCATTGATCGTGAGGCAGAACCCACCTTGGCCATGCCCGATCTGGATTGAAATCTGTTCAATTCGAATCAATTCGAATTACAATAATAAGCTCCCATCTGTGATGGGGGCTTTTTATTTTTTTATTCAGACAGCTTGGTATTAAGCCAGCGTCGCAGCAAAGGCAGGCTGAGTCCGATGACGTTGCTGAAACATCCCTCGATACGGTCCACCACCATTCCGCCACGCCCCTCTAAGGCAAAGCCACCCGCACAGGCGAGCGGTTCGCCGCTGGCGACGTAAGCCTCGATTTGATCGGCATCGAGGGCAGCAAACCAAACCAGGGTGGTCACCACCTCCTGTCTGAATTGATTCTGGTCGGCTGTTACCACCAAAGCGTGGCCGGTATGCAGGCGTCCGCACCCGCCCGCCATGCGCTGCCAACGGGTAATGGCCTCCCTGGAGTCACGGGGTTTGCCAAAAACCTCTCCTTCAAATTCCAGCAGGGAATCACAACCCAATACGGGCGCCATCGGCGCCCGAGGTAAATCTCCCGCCTGCTCCCCAGGATGGCCGGTGACTCCAGCCTGCAAGGCCAAGGCCACGGCCTTGGCCTTGGCGAGCGCAAGCTGCTCCACGATCTCCTGCGGGGACATCGTGGACCCGAAGGACTCTTCATCAACCCCACTGATTTGGACCTGATGGGGAATCCCTGCCTGCTCCAGCAGGCGGCGACGGGCGATAGAAGCAGAAGCCAGAATCAGCATCAACAATTTGCAATCAGATCAAACCTTGCCACAGCTATGGTGTGACAAACATGTGGTGATCGCTACTGTCAAGCTCAGGATCGCTTCTGGGCACTATGCGCCTCGCTGTTTCGGTTGGTTCTGAAATGGGCCGCCGCTGTTTCCCTCCTGCCCTGCTGCTGGCCCTAGGTGTGCTGGCTCTGGCGGCAGCACCTGCGCCTGCATTCGCCTACGGCTTGCCACGGCCGGGTGTCGTATGTGACAAGGTTCAAGCCACTTGTTACACCGACAAAGGACCCTCCGTTGACCAAACCGGCCGCGAATACGGCCGCAAAGCCCAGGATGATCTGCTGCGAACCCTTTCTGGGCGGCCGCCAGTACCTGTATTTCGTCTTAGTGGCGGCGAACTCTGTGATCTGCGCCAGCGCCGCTGCTGGGATGACGGCAACCAGCGTCGCAACCCAAGTAACAAAATCACCCGCCAACTGTTTGGCTCCTCCAGTGGCGACAGCCATGGCTGGAATGACAACGGCCATGCCAGGCGTCAGTGTCAACTTGAACAAAGGGGTCGAAGCCTGTTTCGCGGTGCCTGCGATCTCGAGAGTCGCCAGGAGGGAAGCGGTGTCACCTACAGGGTGGCCACTGACGATGGACGGAACTACAACTTTTTCGCGAGGGGCAACCAGCTGTGGCTACGTGACGCCACGGGTCTTTGGCCCGTGGTCCTGCGAGATTGGGGCGAACAGGTGATTTTCCGCTGGTCCGATCTGGAGCTGAAGGCCAGCCGCGGCCGTTCCGCCCGTCCCGATCGCAACCAGGGCCCTTCCCAACAGCAGCAAGACTTGAAACAGCTCCTAAACAGCCTCTTCCCATGACCTCCGCTGGCCTTTCGCCCACCCCAGATCGCCGCGCTTTGGATCGGGCCACCCAATCGATGCGCTGCCTGCCGTTCCGCAGGGCGTTCTATGCAGAAGTGGCCGACACCCCGATCTCCAGCAACGAACTCTGTAGTCGTGATGATTGGGCCGATCTGGTGTTCGCCCCCTTCGGACCGGAGCGCGCCGAGGCCCACTTCAACTGGATGATCCGACTTGGGATCTTGAGGCGCGAAGTGGACGGCCAAGGCCTCACAGAAAAGGTGCGTCTGACTCCCATGGGCCGTG
Organism: Cyanobium sp.; assembly: GCA_044341355.1. Classification (GTDB taxonomy): domain Bacteria; phylum Cyanobacteriota; class Cyanobacteriia; order PCC-6307; family Cyanobiaceae; genus Cyanobium. The sequence goes on from JBIIRU010000221.1 coordinate 3,229, forward strand.
AACTGCTGGCGAGTTGGCAAGGAGAAATCGGCAGGGCAAACCTGCGGGAGCGCATCCAGGAGAATTTCCAACGCCACCGGCCCCGCTTTTGATGGTTGATTTCACCAGGTCTTGGCCTTGATACGTTCCAAGGCGGCCGCAGCACCTCCTCTGATGGTGCTTGGTACCAGCAGTGGCGCAGGTAAATCCTTAATGACCACAGCGCTCTGCCGGCATCTGATGCAACGGGGCGAACAGCCGGTGCCCTTCAAGGGGCAAAACATGAGCCTGAATGCCTGGGTGGATTGCAACGGCGGCGAGATGGCGTACTCCCAGGCGGTCCAGGCCTGGGCCGCCGGCCTGGAGCCGGAAGCGGCCATGAATCCGGTGCTGCTCAAACCCAAGGGAGACAGCAGCAGCGAAGTCATCCACCTGGGGCGTTCGGTGGGCAGCGCCCGGGCCGAGCACTACTACCGCGATTGGTTTCGTCCTGGATGGCAGGCAATCCGGCAGGGGCTTGAGCAGCTCGACTACCAGTACCCCGGCGGCAGGCTAGTGCTGGAGGGAGCCGGCAGCCCCGTGGAAGTCAATCTCCAAGCCCGTGATCTCACCAACCTGCGTCTAGCCCAGTACCTTCGGGCACGCTGTTTGCTGGTGGCGGACATTGAGCGGGGCGGGGTATTCGCCCAGATCGTGGGCACCTTATCCTTACTGCGGCCAGTAGAACGGCCCCTCATCCGCGGCCTGCTGATCAATCGTTTCAGAGGACGGCGCGAATTGTTCGAGGAAGGACGCCAATGGCTGGAACGCCATACCGGCCTACCAGTGCTTGGAGTGATGCCCTGGCTAGACGATATCTTCCCCCCTGAAGACTCCTTGGATCTGCTGGAGCGACGGGGAAGAAAAAACAACGCCGAAATCAAAATTGCCGTTCTGAAACTGCCTTCTCTCAGCAACTTTTCCGATCTTGATCCACTCGAAGCCGAAAGCACGGTCCAACTGCGATGGCTCGAAGCGGGCCAAACCCTAGGCCCTGTTGATGCGGTCATCGTGCCGGGAAGCAAACAAACCCTGCGGGATCTGGCCGCCTTGCGCCAGGCGGAGCTGGACACAACCTTGGGTGCCTACAGCCAAGCGGGGGGCATGATCTTTGGCCTCTGCGGGGGGTTGCAAATGCTGGGCCGCTGGCTTGATGATCCAGAGGGTCTTGAAGGTGCACTGGAAGGCCAGCGGCGCCAAGGGCGTGCAGCGGGGTTGGGTCTATTGCCCTTGGGCACCCGCTTCAGCGACAACAAGCAGTTGCGCCAACGGCAGGTGGACTCCCTCTGGCCGCCAGGTCCGCCCTTGAGCCTGGAGGGTTTCGAATTGCACCATGGCAGTACCACTGTTGACCTTGAGCCCCAAAGGGAGGGTACCAACGCCTCCAACCAATCCCTTGGCCCCATGACAACCGACCCCAGCCTGGGCTGGTGGCAACCAGTGGGCGACCGCGGCGGCATCGTCGCCGGCACCTACTTACACGGGGTGTTTGAAAATGGCCCGTGGCGACGGCGCTGGCTCAACCTGCTGCGGCAACGGCGAGGCCTCGCTCCCCTCAGTCCCCACGCCCCCCACCACAGACACCAACGGGACAGCCTGCTAGAGCGACTGTCTGC
>JBIIRU010000021.1:0-16684 GCA_044341355.1 Cyanobium sp.
CCCACGGCGTGCGATTCCACATTCAGCAGGAAAGCGACATCCCGGCTTCGACGCAGCTGTACAACCAGATCTGCTTCGCCATTGCCGCCCGTCACTACCCCCCGGGGCACCGGCTGCCAAGCACCCGCCAGCTAGCCATGCAGACCGGCCTGCACCGCAACACCATCAGCAAGGTCTATCGCCAACTGGAGACCGATGGGGTCGTCGAAGCCATGGCCGGATCTGGCATCTATGTGCGTGACCAGCAAAAACCACGGGAAATCAAGCCGCCGCCGGGCCTGCGCAGCAAGGCCCTGCCCGATATTGATCGGGAGGTGCGGCAGAGCATCGATGGCCTGCTCAACGCCGGATGCACCCTGCAGCAGGCCCGCGAACTGCTGACCCGGGAAGTGGATTGGCGACTGCGTTGCGGCGCCAGGGTGCTGGTGTCGACCCCAAGGGAAGACATCGGCGCCTCGATGCTGATTGCCGAGGAGCTGGAACCGAACCTGGACGTGCCCGTGGAAGTGGTGCCCATGGAAGAGCTGGAAGCGGTGCTTGAAAGCTCCAGCAAGGGCACCGTGGTGACCAGCCGCTACTTCCTGCAGCCTGTGGAGGAGATCGCCCAGCGCCACGGGGTGCGCGCCGTGCCGGTGGATCTCAACGATTTCCGCCACGAACTGGATTTGCTCAAGGAGCTGCGCTCTGGCAGTTGTGTGGGGCTGGTGAGCATCAGCCCGGGCATCCTGCGGGCCGCCGAGGTCATCCTGCACTCGATCCGGGGCAATGAGCTCCTGGTCATGACGGCCAATCCCGATACCAACAGCCGGTTGCTCGCCCTGCTGCGGGCCGCCAGCCACGTGCTTTGTGATCGGCCCAGCTTGCCCTTGGTGGAACAGACCCTGCGGCAGAATCGGGCACAGTTGATGCGTCTGCCAGTGGTTCACTGTGCCCGCAGCTACCTGGGCACCGCCACCATCGACCAACTGCGCAAGGAGATTGGCCTCCTGGCGGTCTGATGCGCTCATTAACCACCATCCTCCATGCGATGGCGGCCGATCTGGCCATCATCAAGGAAAGGGATCCCGCAGCCCGCAGCACCCTGGAGATCCTGCTTTGCTACCCGGGATTCCATGCCTTGGTCATGCATCGCATCAGCCACCGTCTGTGGCGATTGCGTGTTCCCCTGCTGCCACGGCTGCTGAGCCAGGTGGGCAGGCTGTTCACAGGCATCGAAATCCACCCGGGAGCCCGCATTGGCCGTGGCGTCTTCATCGACCATGGCATGGGGGTGGTGATTGGCGAGACCGCGGTCATCGGCGACCACTGCCTGCTGTACCAGGGGGTGACCCTGGGCGGTACCGGCAAACAGCACGGCAAACGTCACCCAACCCTCAAGCAGAATGTGGTGGTCGGCGCCGGTGCCAAGGTGCTGGGGGCGATCACCGTGGGGGCCAACACCCGCATTGGCGCCGGCTCCGTGCTGCTGCGGGATGTGGCTTCCGACAGCACTGTGGTGGGCATCCCCGGACGCGTTATTCACCAATCCGGTGTGCGCATTGATCCCCTGGCCCACTCGGCCCTTCCCGATGCGGAAGCCAGGGTGATACGCAACCTGATGGAACGCATCGACAACCTCGAAAGCCAGGTCAGCCAGTTGCAGGGTTGCCTGCGGGAGGTGGCGGCGGGGCGCCCCCTGCTGGAGGCCTGCGCTGGAAAAGCGCAAAACCTGCGTGATCGAGAAATCCTGGAATTTCTAGGTGAGGGCATACCCCCACCATCACCATCCACCGCGAGCTGACCAACCCGACGGACACCCTTTAACGTTGCCGGTTGCGCGGGCGAAGCAAAGCACCATGGCCCATCTGCTGATCACCGGCGGTGCTGGCTTTATCGGCAGCCACGCCTGTCTGACGCTGCTGGAGGCGGGCCACTCGCTGGTGGTGGTCGACAACTTTGAGGGCAGCTCAGCGGAACCCCTGCGGCAAGTGGCCGCCCTGGCTGGTCTTGGTCCTCTGGAACGGCTGGCTGCGGCCCAATGGGGCACAGCGGACGAGCCCCGACGACTGCTGGTTCTGCAGGGGGATATCCGCTCCAGTGGCGATTTGGACAGGGCCTTCCAAGGCTCCAGCACAGCCGTGGTGGAGGCGGTGCTGCATTTCGCCGGCTTGAAGGCGGTAGCCGAATCCGTGGCTGAGCCACTGCGCTATTGGGATACCAACGTGGCTGGCAGCCGCTGCCTGCTCCAGGCCATGGCCCGTCACAACTGCCGGACGTTGGTGTTCAGCAGCAGTGCCACCCTCTACGGCTTCCCTGACTCGGTGCCAATTACGGAAAGTGCGCCGGTGCGGCCACTCAACCCTTACGGCCACACCAAGGCGGCCGTAGAGCAGATGCTGGCGGACCTAGCGGCCAGTCAAGCCGGCTGGCGCATGGCCAGGCTGCGGTACTTCAATCCCGTCGGCGCCCATCCCAGCGGCCGCATCGGCGAAGCCCCCCTCGGGCAGCCGAGCAACCTCTTTCCCCTGATCAACCTGGTGGCCCAAGGGCAAAATCCCTACCTGAAGGTTTATGGCAGGGACTGGCCCACCGCAGATGGCACAGGAGTCAGGGATTACATCCATGTCATGGATCTGGCCGAAGGCCACCGGGCGGCTGTGCACAGATTGCTCAACTCCCCTCCCCAACTCCTCACCCTGAATCTGGGGAGTGGCCAGGGCCATTCGGTGCTCGAATTGGTGCGGGTCTTTGAGAAGGTGACTGGCCGGCCGGTGCCCTGGGAAGCTGCCGATCGGCGCCCAGGCGACAGTGCCTGCAGCATCGCCGACCCCTCCTTGGCCAAAAAGGTCCTCGGCTGGGCCACGACCCGTAGCCTGGAGGATATGTGCCGAGACGGTTGGAGGTGGCAGGGCAGCCACCCCCATGGCTACATAAAGACCGGCGAAACGGTTGGGACTTGAATTCAGGCGGAGGTCACCTCCTGGGGAACCTGGGGTTGGAACATGAACATCGAATAAATAACGTTACGACGCATCTGAGTCATCATCTCAAGGAACATATCATAGCCTTCATTCTTGTATTCAATCAGCGGATCCTTCTGGCCGTAACCCCGCAGTCCGACGGATTCACGCAAGGAATCCATGGCTTGTAGATGTTCGCGCCAGAGAGTATCGATTTGCTGCAGCACAAAAAATCGTTCTGCTTCGCGCATTAGGCCGGGACGCACCTGATCCACCTGGCCTTCCTTGATGTCATAGGCATTACGCAACTGCTCCTGCAGAAAGGCCTTGAGTTCATCGATGGAAAGTCCCTGAAGTTGCTCGGGCTGCAGGTCTTGGAGCAGATAGATAAATTCCTTAACCTTGTCCAGCAGGCGGGTCAGGTCCCATTCTTCCGGCGGCAGATCGGGGTTTACATAGGCATCGACAATTTCATTGACAGTCTTTTCGCCAAATTCAATGACTTGTGACTTGAGCTCCTTACCCTCAAGCACCCGACGCCGCACACCATAAACGGCCTTGCGCTGATTATTCATCACCTCATCGTATTCAAAAACCTGTTTGCGAATGTCGTAGTAATAGGTTTCTACCTTCTTCTGGGCCCCTTCGAGGGAGCGGGTCAGCATGCCGGATTCAATGGGCATGTCCTCCTCAACCCGGAAGGCGTTCATGAGTCCGGCCACCCGCTCTCCGCCAAAAATTCGCAGCAGGTTGTCCTCCAACGAAAGGAAAAAACGCGTACTGCCTGGATCCCCCTGACGACCGGCCCGACCCCTTAACTGATTATCCACGCGTCGAGACTCATGGCGTTCGGTGCCGATGACATGCAAACCGCCAGCCCCACGGACCTGCTCCTCATCCTGGCGCACGACCAAGTCATATTCGGCCTTGACGCGGCCGATCATCTCGCGCATCCAGGTGATTTCCGGATTATCCACGGGGGCCTTTTCAGCCGCCTGGGCTATGCGATCTTCGAGTTCGAGCACCGTGAGGCTGCGCTCACCCCAGGTCTTGACGAGGTGGCTGGCTAATGCCGAGAGATCATGCTCGGTCTCGGCTGAGAGGGCACAGGGGAAAAGGGTGCCCAAGGCCCTGGCCTCGCTCGGGGGCAGGGCAGCGACGAGGGCAGCCTCGGCCCCAAAGCCAGCGGCGGGCGAGGCCGAAGCGGGCAAGGGCACGGGGGGCAGGTTGCTTTCGTCTGGTCGAACCAGCCGGTTCAACAACACCTCGCGCAACTTGAGACGGGCCATGTAATCGCTGTTGCCACCGAGAATAATGTCCGTACCCCGTCCAGCCATGTTTGTGGCGATGGTGACCGCTCCGGCACGACCGGCCTGGGCAACGATTTCAGCCTCCCTTTCTACATTCTCGGGTTTTGCATTAAGCAAGTTGTGGGGAATCTGCTGCTCAGCCAGCAGGCTGGAAAGCAATTCAGACTTCTCGACGCTGGTGGTTCCCACCAGAACAGGGCGGCCGCCCCGGTGAATTTCGGCCGTCTCCAGGGCCACCGCACGCCACTTGGCTGTCTCGGATTTATACACCTGATCGGTCCAATCGGAGCGGGAACGAGACCGGTTGGTGGGCACCACGGCCACCTCCAACTTATAGGTTTTTTCAAATTCCACTTCTTCGGTCTTGGCGGTGCCGGTCATGCCGGCAAGGCGCGGGTAGAGCAGAAAGAAGTTTTGATAGGTAATGCTGGCCAAGGTCTGTGTTTCAGGCTGGATAGGCAGCTGCTCTTTGGCCTCGATCGCCTGATGCAAACCATCACTCCAGCGTCGACCAGGCATGACCCTTCCGGTAAATTCATCGACAATCACCGCATCGGTGCCGCGAACGATGTAGTTGACATCGTTAACGAAAAGCTCCTTGGCTTTTAGAGCGTTGTTGATAAAATGAGCCCAGGGATCCTTCGGATCAAATAGATCTTGCACCCCCAGCAACTGCTCGGCCCTGGCATAGCCTTCATCAGTAAGGGTAACGTTCCGCTGTTTCTCATCTACTTCATAATCACCTTCTGGATCAATACCGTCCTTACCCATTTCGGCAGAACGAATCAACTGACTAGCAATTTCCGCTGCTGCTCGGTATTTCTCTTGGGGACGTTCAACCTGTCCAGAAATAATTAGAGGCGTACGAGCTTCATCGACAAGAATCGAATCGACTTCATCAATAATGCAAAAGTGGAAATCACGCTGCACCACTTCTGCGATATCATTCGCCATGTTGTCGCGCAAGTAATCAAAACCCAGCTCTGAGTTCGTGGCGTAGGTGATGTCGCAGCCATAGTTGCGCTGCCGCTCAGCCGGAGCCATTTCCTGCTGGATCAAACCGACGGAAAGCCCCAGGAAGCGATGCACTTGGCCCATCCACTCGGCGTCGCGGCGGGCCAAGTAATCATTCACCGTGACCACATGAACCCCGCGCCCCGTCAGGGCGTTGAGGTAGGCGGGCAGCGTGGCCACGAGGGTCTTGCCTTCACCGGTCTTCATCTCGGCAATCTGGCCGTCGTGCAGCACCATGCCGCCAATCAGCTGGACATCAAAGTGGCGCATGCCAAGCACCCGCTTGCCAGCCTCGCGGACCACCGCGAAAGCCTGGGGCAGCAGTTCGTCCAGCAATTTGCGCTCCCGGTTGGCGCTGGCTTCTGGAGTGCCACCAAGGTTGCGAGCCTGGTCAAGCTTGGCGCGAAATTCGGCGGTCAATCCCCGCAGCTGGTCATCGCTGAGGGGAGTGATCTCCTCCTCGAGCAGGTTGATGTCGGAAACAATCGGCTGGTAGCGCTTCAGCTTGCGGGTATTGGGGTCACCCAGCAGCAGCTTGAGCATGGAGAAGGCCTGTCCGTACTTGCTCACCCTACCATCGCAAAACCGTGGCCGAGAGCGAAGAAACGTGCTGCTGCAAGGGTTCTCAGCGTCCCATTCGTCGGGTATCCGCACCTGGAGGGGCGCAGGGCGCCGGCCCTGTCGCAACACCGCTGCAGGCCACGAGCCGTGAGACTGCTGAGACAAGAGGGCCGTCACAAACGTGCCACCGTGCTGTCCGGATCAGCACGCGGATGCTTGGGCTGCCATGGCGCATCCCCGACCCGCCGATCTAGTGCCGTTATCGCTACCAGCATCCGAGTGCCTGCCGGCCAATTCATTGCCGACAGCTGTGCCGACAGCTGTCGGCAGCGTTGCGAGCGAAGGACATCGACCCTATTGATACAATTCCATGAACGTCTAGGCATTCTGATGAGGCTAGCGATCCTGGTAGTTTCACGCACAGCGAGTCTGCTCAATACCATTCTGGCCTCCCTAAATCAGGCCTGCAGCCTCAATCCCCTGGATGTAGAAATTCTTTGCTCGTGGAATGGATCCAGCGAAGAAGAAAGAAAGATTTCCAACACAAGTCGTTATGATTTTCACATTGCCCAACGTACTCCCTATCATTTTGCGAGTAATGTAAATAGCCTTGTTCGTCTATCTAATTCCCATCTGGTCATGGTAGCTAACGATGATCTGATTCTTGATCCTGGCTGTGTAGATGCCGGCATTCGAACCCTGGAAAGCAGATCTGAGATAGGCCTGGTGGGCGCCGTCCTACGGAACAAGGCCGGTGAGATAGGCCATGTGGGCATCAACTTTGACTTGAGAGGTTCGGCCTATCACATGTTGGATCAATTAGTGCCGGCTAGCAACCCAGAATTAAAGACCACTGGTCCGGTGGTGGCTGTCACCGGGGCGTTGCAGTGGATAAGACGAAGTGATGCCCTCGCCACTCCTCTAAATGAAAGTTATCGAGTCTGTGGAGAAGACGTGGAGCTCTGCTTGGATCTGCAACAGCAGCTGGGCAAACAGGTGTGGCTATGCGGTGAAGCGGAAGCGATTCACGAGGCAGAAAGCAGCCGGGCGAATCAACCAGATCAGGCAGCAAACAGCGAGGATCTGCTGCGGCTGCGATCGCGGTATCACGACTTTGTACTCCAGGCCAGCGCTGCACAGCTGCAGCTGCTGCTCGAAAAACAGCAGTGGGAAAGCATGTGGCTTCGTGATTTGATTCAACAGCGCAACATGCTCTTTGACGAACGGGTAATGACCATTGAAGAGCGCCATGCTCAGCTGGATCTGAAGAGGGAGATAGAACTCCAAGGTTTGCGGCATGACGCTCGTGCACTCGAAGACTTGAATGAAGAGCGACTGCGACTCAAAGCCCTATTGGAGCGTCGTCCTACTGTGTTAAGCCGCCAGGGGGAATGGGAATGAGCCGAGATACCACCCGCAGCCACCAGACCAACCTGGAAGGCTTGAAGGTCTTGATAACAGCTATTGACCTGGAACAAAGCGAACATCGCGGCATAGCCGTATTTACCAAAGGGTTGCTGAAGGCCCTGCGCCAAGCTGGAGCTGAAGTGTGGCTATTGACACAGTTTGATCCCTCCATGGCCGACGTGGAGTCCCGCCGACTATCAACCAGTACAAGCCAGCTGATCTTCTCTGCCAGGGTGCTTGATAGCCTCGACATCGGCCAGCTGACACAGGGATTCAAAGAGCAACAGTCGCCGCTCAGTCGCTTGCCATTCCGACCGACATGGCGAAAGCAACTAGGCCGCGTCAAGAGACTGATTACCGTTCTGTTTCCGAGGCGTCATTTTGATCTTGGTCGCCTCAAGGCATTACCCCTGCATGGCATCTATGACAATCCCTATCTGCAAAGCGAGAGACTCGCCTACCTCCAAAACGTCGATGGCATCATCTGCGCCAATGATCTGTTCGTCCACTCGTTTCGCCTCGCCCAACAGCGGCAGGGCCATCGGCTGCGTCTGGACCTAAATGGTTTCGATGGCCTGGTGTGCACGTGCCCCATCAACATCGAGGTCCGCCATGCGAGGTTTTTTGTGCAAACCATTCATGACCTGATCCCTCTGGAGTATGTGCCAGCAAGTGCAAATGACGATGCCGTGACGTTTTCTCGAAGACTCAAGGCCTGTGCAAGCAGTGCTAGGTTGTTCGTATCGGATTCAACGCGCTATAAATACGAATCAATTATATTGCAAGATTTCAAGACACCGGACCCGCACGCCAGCTGCGTTGCCATTCAATCCCCATCACTCACCTTTCCAGCCGACGCCAGTGACTGGGAAGCTCGCATTCCTGAACTATCGCTGAATGCTGAAGGACAGAAGCGCAACCAACTGCTGAAACCCTGCCACTACTTTCTGTTCAACTCCTCAGTGGAGCCCAGAAAGAATCTGCTGTTTATCCTCAAGGCATTCGTTGAGTCATGTGTTGAGCGCCGTGGGATCAAGCTGTGCATCACCGGCAAGCTGAAGGCGGATAGCTACAGCATGCAGGTAAAAAACCTGGTGCAGAGCCATCCAGATATCATCCTGATGGGCTATGTGGATGAAGCCACCAAGCGCCAGCTGTTCCTCAACGCCCTTGCTGTCGTGAGCCCTTCATTGGTGGAGGGTTTCGGAATCCCGGTGCTGGACGCCGCCTGCCTGGGGATACCTGTGATTGCCAGCCCATCGGAATCGCACCGCGAGATCCTGAACCTGCATGATTTCGAGCAGCACGTGCTGCTATGCAGCACGCTCGAAACCAGCGACTGGGCCAGTGCGATGCGTCTTACGGTGATTAAGATGGAACGTAATAGGAAAGAAGTATGCGGTGAAGATTCCAGCCAGCTGCAGGCCCAGCGGGAGAAGCTCTGGCTGGATGAGCTGCGCCAGCAACGGATTCATCGTTACTGGCATTTGCAGCGCTCAATTGATGCCACCTTCCAGGCTTCTATCACCCGAGTGATCCAGGAAGAACTCACGTTGAGGAACTCCATGGGACACCCAGACCGACCTCAAGCAGCGGCGAGCGCACCGATCAGCTCCCGGATCTGATCCACCTGGCGGGCAAGATTCATCCTTCCAGCCAGCAGATAGCCCGCCTCTGATACCTCGTGCCAGGTGGACACCCCCCGCCGCAACTGCTGCAGATGGTCAGCCAGCACAGAGCCATCATCCTGCAAGGGAAAGAACAGGGAGCTGCCCTCATGGAACTCGCGATGCACAGGGATCTCACTGATCACGGTGGGTAAGCCTTCGGCCTTGGCCTCAAGCACCGGATAGTCAAATCCCTCCTCAGTGCTGGCCGAAACCAAGGCCAGGCTCTGTCGCAAGTGCATGACCAACTCCTGCGGTTCAAGGGACGGCAGCAGCTGGACCTGGCCGGGCCGGGGTAGGTCCCGGCACAGGCGCTGCAGCCGATGGGTCTCACGGCCAGCACGTCCCACGATGCGTACGATGCCATGCCAATCCGGCAGGCGCTGCTGCACACCAGCAAGGGCCCGCAACAGTCCTGCCAGGTTTTTGTTGGCATCGTGCCGAGCCAGCACAAGCAAATCTTCGCTGGCCGGCGCTTGGATGCGCTCGCGCACCACATCGATGCCATTGGGCACGACGCTGATGCGCTCGGCAGCCACCCCGAAGGCCAGCAACTGATCGGCGACATAATGGCTGATCGCCACAATCCTGCTGGCACAGCGCAGATGGCGGGGTTGCCAGAGGCGATAGCGCAACCAGGCCTTACGGCTGTTGGGCTGCACCAGGGGTGTGAGGTCGTGGCAGGTGATCAACTGCGGCACATGGGGCCATTGCAGCAAGGCATCGAAGAAAGGCGAATAGATCACCTCCAGATCTTCCAGACCCAATCCCCGATCGGCCAGGAGGCGGGGCAGGTCCAGGCCGTGCTGAACGAGGCTGTAACGCTGCAGTAGCGCCATCCGCCGCTGGGGCGCCTGGCTGGGTGGCTCGGGCTGCCAGGTCAACGGATCAATCAACATCCCCCGGCCGGAGGCGTCGAGTTGAAGCCGCAGCCCAGGCAACTGGGGCACCACCCGCTGGACATAGCTGCCAAATCCGGAGTGACCCGGCAGCCAGGAAAGCAGGTTGATCAACTGTGGCAAAACAGACTCCGATGCAGATCAGGACATCAAATCAGGAAGGGAAGATTTGGACGCTCACGATTTAGCAATTTTAGAGCCACCCAGATGCCGACGATATTGAACAGAAGCAGGACGAATCCAGTAGCCCACTGCACCTGCCCCAGCATCAACGTATCTCGGACTGGGCTGAGAATACGGTAGATAGGATTAAAGTCGGCGGTCCAGGCCATCGAACCAAGATTCTTTCTCTTATAAAGAATTGGCGACAGCAAAAAAATCAACTGCAATAGAATCGGCACTAATTGGTAGATGTCTCTGAACCTGGCCCCCAGCAGACACACCAAGACCGGAAACCAGTAAAGGAAAAGACACATATTGAGCAAAGGAAACCAGCCAACCAGCAGCAAATTAACCAGCAAACTGTGCTGGAACCAGGTCAGTGCCAGCACAACCAGGACAAACGACTGAGCAAAAGTCTGTAGCTGAAACGCCCACTCCTCCAGGGTGTAAAAAATAGGATTTAGATTGGTATTGTGCACATGAGAATGATTGTGCTCAAACAGATTTGGTGCCGAGCCAATCGCCGCACTTATGCTGTTCCAGACCACCAAGCCAAGACCAAGGTAGACAACATAGGTATTAAAGTCCTCTACCTTAAAGACAGTGCCATAGACCAGGGCCAGGGCTGCGATGGAAAACAGATTGGAAAGCCCAAGCCAGAAACTGCCGAAAAATGTACGCACAAATCGAGCCCTGGTGCGGGCCGTGGCCGTAAACCACCAGACGCGGCGCATGGCCCAGGCCTCGCCCAGGGTGCGAAGCACCGAGGCCTGGCGGTGGCCGCCTCGTCCTGGGGAAGCGGTGTGCAGGGACGTCTTGACCATCAGCTGTGGTGGTAGAAGGCAAGGGCCGCGTCCAGCGGCCCGTCAAACACAATCTGACCTTCCTGAAACACCAGACCGCGTTGGCAGAAACGCCGCAGCAGCTCATCGGAATGGGAGGCCAGCAGCAGGGTGCCGGTGGTGGCCAGGAAGGTGTGCAGACGCTCCTGGGCCTTGTCATAGAAGCTGCTATCCCCGGCCCCGAATCCCTCATCCATGGCCAGGCAGTCGTGGCTGCCGGCGGTGAGTACGGCAAAAAGCAAACGGGCTGCCATGCCCTGGCTGTAGGTCTTGACCGGAAGGTGAACGAAATCCCCGAGGCCCGAAAACTCCACGACGTCTCTACAGAAGGGCTCAAAACCACGCAAGCTGCCCTTCACCAGCAGGTAGTGGGCCTTGATGGCCTGCAGCCCACTGAGCTCCGGGCTGGTGATGAAGCCTTTGTGAATCATCGGAAAGACGGGAACCCGCGCCTCAAAGTGGCCGGCGGTGTGCTGATAGATCCCGGAGATCAACCGCAGGAAGGTGCTCTTGCCGGCACCGTTGTGGCCGATCAGGGCGACCCGCTCCCCTTCCCGCACCACGCAGTTCACATTCTGGAGAGCCGTGACGACGGCACCGCCACCGCGACGTTTCAACATGCCGCCGGTGACCGAACGGATCAGGGTGGATTTCAGACTGCGGGTTTCCGTGGTCAGTACGGGAATGTCCAGCCGCACGTCACGCAACTCGAGTACCAGGGCGCGTTGAATGGCCGACTGGGGACTGGAGTCGCTGGGGAAAGCGATGGATGGAGGATGCTGACGCAAGCAGGCCGCCGATCAGGCTGAACCTTGCGAGGTTACCGCTGGCCTAGGGGCCAAGGCCCTGCAACCGACGCTGCCACACCTTGCGGGCAAACAACTGCTGATAACGACGACGGGCCTGCCGGCCCAAGGCGGCCCGCCACGGCGACTCCGTGGCTAGCCGCAGCAGCAGCGGGCCCAGATCGGCGGGGGCCCCCGACCAGGCCAACCCTGGCAGGTGCGAGACCCAGGCCATCCCCGAGCGGGGCAGGTGGAAGGCCACGGCGGGGATCCCGGCGGCCATGGCCTCAAGCTGCACGATGCCGAAGGCTTCGTTGCAGCGGTCCGAAGGCAACACCAGCACCTGGGCGGCGGCGAGGCGGCCCAGCTTGCCCGTCTCATCCAGCCGCCCCCAGAACTGCACGGGCAACCCCTGGGCCAGTTGCTCGAACTGGTGTCGGCGGGGGCCATCCCCCACCACATCGAGCCGCCATGGGGCCTGCAGGGGGATCAGGGCGCCCAACAACAAGTCGACCCGCTTGTAGCTATCGAGGCGACCGATGAACAGCACCCGCAAGGGATCGGCCGGGGTTGCTGGAGTGTCAGGCCGTGGCGGCAGGGCCAGCGCAGCCGTCTCCAAGCCGGCATCAAGACAACAAGGCAAGGTCCGCAGCCGGGCCCGCCTGCAACCGCGGCGCACCAGCTCCGCCACCAGGACCGGCGAGGTGGTGATCACAAGGGGTATCTGTTTCACCACCAGGAGGGCCAACTGCTGGTAAAGACCCACCAGTAAGCCCGAGGGCGTGATCTCAGTCTGGAGAAAAGCGTGCCAGTGCACGCTGAGCCGACGGCGGGGCTGCATGACTCGGGCCAGCAGCAGCAGCAACAGCACCCCCGGACAGGGCAGATGGGCATGAAGGGGCTCGCGGGAGCGGAGCAGTCGCCAGAGGGGAACGCTCGGCAACGGCAACAACAACCGACCCAGCGCCAGGCGGGGTAACGGCACACGCTGATAGGGAGCCGGCAGCGGATCGCGCTCGGACAGGGCAACCGGCTGGGCCGCCAGGCTGAACACCGCGGCGGGTTGACCCTGCTGCTGCCAGTGGCAGGCCAGCTCATGGGCCACCCGTTCGACCCCGCCGTAGCCCGGGGGCCACTCACGCAGGAGCTGGAGGGTCAAAGGGCGTAGGGAAGCGAGAGCCAGGGATGGCGCTGCTGCAGGCAACGGCTGAGGGGCCGCCAGTTGCTGGCCGTGGACGTGGCCGTCATCGAATCGCTGTGGGTGTGATATCTGGCAAGCACCCGAGGGCAGAGCACACCATGAAAGTTGGCATCGATCAACTTGCACCAGAAATCGAAGTCCTCCCAGCCGCCATCGATGTGGCTGTAACCGCCCACGGCCTGCCAGGCGCGGCATCGCACCAGCGCCATGGCATCGATCACATTGCCATGGTGAAAGGCCTGACGCTGCCAGCTGAGCCGGCTGATCATGCTCCGTCCGTCATGGCCATGCCTGCCATTGCCGATCACCTCAACAAACGGATGCACCACAGCGACGGCGGATCCGGCCAGCTGGGCCTGCCCCAGGCAGGCGGAAACCGCCTCAGGGAAGAGCATATTATCGGCATCGAGAACAAACGCCCACTCCGCCGTGCAATGGCTGAATGCTGTGTTGCGCGCAGCAGCGAGGCCAGCATTCGTTTGATGTCGCAGCAACTGAACCCGGCAGAAGCGGGACGCCTGCCGCTCCAACCAGAGCCGCACCACTTCAGCGCTGGAGTCGCTTGAGGCATCATCAACAACAATCAGCTCCAGGGGCTGCAGCGTCTGGGCTGCCACGCTGTCGAGCGCCAATTCAATCCTGTCGGCGTAGTTGTAGAGGCTGATCACCACGGCAGCAGACGGTGTTTCAGTCGCCCCGTAATCCAGCAGCAGATCAACGCCAGGCGAGGCAGGGTCTGTGGCAGCGGCCACTGGTCGGCCCTGCAGTTCGGCCAGCAGCTCCGCCGGCGTTAAGGGTGGACGGAAATGGCGCAGGGGTTCGCCTCGCAGGCAGCTGATGGCAGGATCGAGGCCGAAGCCCTGATCACCAAGTGCCACTACGAATTGAGCCGCACTTGCACAAGACATGAGCCAGGAAGCCAATAAACGTGCCCCATCAATGGTTTCTGCTGCATGCAGGGGCAATTGGGGATGGTAATGAAAGACGGGATTACCTAACTGAGCTTCCCAGGCCGCCAGGGCGTGTTCCCAGTCTTCACCACCAGACCCCAGGCAGAGGCAATGGCAGGGCAAAGGTTGAGGCAATCCAAAGCATGCGCCCCACTGATCAGCAACTCCTGCACTCAGGTCAAGCCAACCATTTGGCGCCGTCGAGGGGTCAAGCCAATAGGCCGGTAATCCCAGAGCCCGCAGCAGGCCCACCCTCGGAGCATCAGGATCCCAGATCGCCTGCTGGCCGCGCAGATGGGCGAGCCAGTGCTGGGCCCGATCGGGAGGTGGCAGCTCCACGTTGATCGCAACCCGCTCCAGACCACGATTCTGAGCGCCTGCAGCCTGGCATTTGAGCGGGAGATTGTGGGGATCGCCAAGCTGATCCGCCAGGCTGAATGAACCCAGGTCTGGAATTGGCAGCCGTTGCAGCCAGAGATGGGCTTGCCAGCTGGTGAGGGGCACACCACAGAGGCTGATCAGCGCCTGGGGCGCCAAGGCGGCCAAGCCGGGATGGCGCGGGGCGGGATAATGACGGCGGCGCTCCAGCCAGACAGGCCAGCCTGCAGGATCGGCGACGCGAACCTCGGGCGAGGCTGGCACCGCTGCAGAGCGGCCCAGCTCAGGAGGTGGAGTAGCTGCGGGCCAACGGCACTGGCCTGGTGTGAGCAAGTCGCTGTGCAGTTGGCGCAAGCTGCGGTGCAGCGGCAGTTGGGCGGCGGTGGCCAGACTGCGGCGGTGCTTGGGCTTGATGAGGGCCAAGGTCTGACGACATTGCTCAGCGCTGGGCCGCAGCTCCGGCAAGGCCTCCAACAGGCGTTGGAGCTGGGTCTCAGGCTGGCTAAACCAGGCCTCGAAATCCACCACGGCCAGCGGCAGTGTGGCGGGAGCAGCGTGCAGGGGCTCCAGGTTGTGACGCCACCAAAGATGCTGGGCGCGATCCAGGTCCATCCCAGTTATCGGGCCGTCGCGGCTTATCAGCGAACGGGCCACCTCGGCAGGATCACGCACCGCCAGGAGCAAGCGCAGGGGAACCCCCAACTCGGCGGCAACATCCAGCCACAGGGGCAGGAGTCGGCTGGTGCGGGGATCCTTGATGGCCCAGGGGCCGATCTGGCGGGCTACCTCCGGTCGCAGGAGATCGGCCAGCTGCGCCCGTACCGCCCGCGTGGCGGGATGCTGCAGCCAGCCCTCGGGCAGGGCCAGGCAGCCCTGGGCGGAGGGCCACCAGCGTTCCAGATCAATCAGCAGCCGCTCCTGCAGCGCCGCCAGCTCCTGCCACTCGAAATATCCCTCGGGGTTGTGATGATCGGCAGCGATCAGTTCACCGGGCAACTCCACCCCAAGGCCCTGCAGCAGGGAGCCCAGCAGCGATGTGCCGCTGCGGTGCATGCCCACCACCAGGATCAGGGGAGCAGCGTGGCCCAAGGGTGAAAGAGCATTT
Source organism: Cyanobium sp. (assembly GCA_044341355.1). Lineage (GTDB taxonomy): Bacteria > Cyanobacteriota > Cyanobacteriia > PCC-6307 > Cyanobiaceae > Cyanobium. The sequence continues at coordinate 15,221 of JBIIRU010000021.1, forward strand.
AAATTGCAACCCTAGTGGACCGTCCCGAAAATAAGTTCTAGTCGCAGGCGTGCTTACTCTTGGATTCGTTACAAGCCTGTTGGTCGTCCCATCGCTCCTCTTGTCCTCAACGATGGGCTGATCTACCAGCTCCAGAGAATCGCAAAATCCAGGTCAATTCCTCACTCTCTGGCGCTTCGAGAACAAATTGTTCTAGCTTGCGGAGCCAGGCAACGGAACTCATCGGGCCACCGAGCTTTCTCCTTAGCAAACTCACATCGCTCCTCGGTGGGAGGTGCCACCGATGTTGGACAGTTGCAAACACTGCGACGCCTCAGCTACGTTATTGATCTGAATACAATTGCCGTCAAGAGGCGCTTATGGGTGGGCGGTTACCTGCTTTTCTCGGTGTCGGGGTACAGAAGGGAGGCACCAGCACACTCCAGAAGCTGCTTGAACAGCATCCCGGGGCATTTCTGCCGGCGGCCAAAGAATTGCACTATTTTAGCCTTCACTACGCCCGTGGCGAAAGCTGGTATCGCCAGCAGTTCGCAGCCGCATCCCCTGGGCAGCGCAACGGTGAGATCACTCCGTACTATCTTTTTCATCCCGAAGCTGCTGCACGCATCCAATCTTTGCTACCCCAGGTCCGCCTGGTGGTACTGCTGCGAGATCCAGTGCAAAGAACTCTGTCGCAGTATTTCCACTCCCGGCGACTGAAGCTGGAACCGCTGGAGCTGGAGCAGGCCCTAGCGGCCGAGCCGCAGCGGTTGGCAGGCGCTGCGGCGATACTGGCCGAAGCGGATGGGCTCCACCGCAGCCATCAGGAGCACAGCTATGTGGCCCGTAGCCGCTATGAGGAGCAACTGCGACGACTCGAAACCCTCTTTCCCGCTGAGCAGCTGCTGGTATTACGCAGCGAGGATCTCTTCGAGCATCCCGAGGCTATCTGGCGGCAGTTGCTGGCCTTTCTGAACCTCAAACCGATCTCTCTGCCGCCGCTGGACAATCCCGCCAATGCGGGCCAGGGAGAAGCGGCCTTTGTGCCGCCATCGGTACGCCAGCGGCTGCGACAACAACTGGAGCCCACCTATGAATGGGCGGCACAGCGCTACGGCATTCACTGGACTTAAGTGCTATATAGCATACCAGCAGCCTCCCATAGAATTCGCAATCGTTATAGCGGCCGACTGGAACAGTTCTTCGTTCAAATATAATTGCCGCTTCCGCAGGTGCCCGACCGGATGCGTCGGCTGCCTACCCACGCCCTGATGCGAAGGTTCTACAGGATGGCCTGATAACTTCTCGACTCCATCAACTGGCGGCAAACCTCGATCAGCCGAATATCCTCCGCGTACAAATGGCGGAGGGCCTCCACCCCTGGTGGGGCGATCTGCCTCGAAAGACCAGGAGGATTGCGGTGGGCTTCCAACTCTCCTGTGGGAAGCACTACCGAAGAGGGGAGCTGAAGAAGGCGCCGCAGGA
>JBIIRU010000222.1:0-4829 GCA_044341355.1 Cyanobium sp.
CCGCTCCGGCCGGCCTCCCTCCCCCAGCCGCCGCGGGCTCCGGCGGCCCCACGGCGGAAGATCTCGGCCCAGGCGCCCTGCCGGATGAGGCGGCCCTGCAGGCCGATGCCGCCGCCCGCCCCCGCCGGCGCCCCCAACCCGCCGGCCAGCCGTCGCTGCAGCTGGCGGCGGGGCCGCCGCAGGCAGCACCGGAGGGGGAGCCGCCGGAGGGGGAACCTGCCGAGGACGACAGCAACGCCGCCGAGCCCGACTCAGATCTGCCCCGCTGGCACCACCACAGCCTGGTGGATCCGGCGACCTTGACCCCGGTGCTGCGCCACTACGTGGAGCTCAAGGCGGCCCAACCAGAGCGGGTGCTGCTCTACCGGCTGGGGGACTTCTTTGAATGTTTCTTCGAGGACGCGATCCTGCTGTCGCGCCTGCTGGAGCTGACCCTCACCGGCAAGGATGCCGGCAAAAGCATGGGGCGGGTGCCGATGGCGGGACTGCCCCACCACGCCGCCGAGCGCTACTGCGCCGAGCTGGTGCGGCGCGGCTACAGCGTCGCCCTGTGCGATCAACTGGAAACCACCCCCGCCAAAGGGGCCCTGCTGCGCCGCGACATCACCCGGGTGCTGACGCCGGGGACGGTGCTGGAGGAGGGGATGCTGGCGGCACGGCGCAACAACTGGCTGTGCGCCGTGGTGCTGGAGCAGGGCCGCTGGGGATTGGCGGTTGCGGATGTCAGCACCGGCGAGTTGCACCTCAGCGAACAGGAGGGCAGTGGCGGGCTGCACCAAAAGTTGCTGCAACTGGAGGCCGCCGAGGTGGTTTGGCCCGGGGAGGAAACCCAGCCCGCCTGGTGCCCGCCGGGACTGCGGCTGGTGAGCCAACCCCGCACCCCCTTTGAGGGCCCGGCGGCCCGCGCCGCCCTGCTGGCCCGCTTTCGTTTAGCGAACCTGGCTGGCCTGGGGCTGACGGAGGCACCGCTGGCGCTGCGGGCCGCCGGCGGCCTGCTGGCCTACCTGGACAGCACCCACGGATTAGCGGCAGACCGCGGCGCCATCCCCCTGGAGAGACCCCGGCTGGGGCATCCGGGCGATGCCCTGGTGCTGGATGCCCAGACCCGCCGCCATCTGGAACTAACCCAAACCCAGGTGGGCGGCGGCATGCACGGCTCGTTGCTGTGGGCCCTGGATCGCACCATGACGGCCATGGGCGGCCGCTGTTTGCGGCGCTGGATCGAGGCGCCGCTGCTGGATGCCCAGGCGATCGGCGAACGGGCTGATGGGGTGGGAGAGCTGGTGGAGCAGCGGGGATTGCGGCTGGCCCTGCGGCGCCTGCTGCGGCCCATGGGCGATTTGGAGCGGCTGGCGGGCCGGGCGGGGGCGGGCACGGCCTCAGCCCGGGACCTGGTGGCCCTGGCCGATGGCCTGGAGCGGCTGCCCTTGCTGGCGGAGCGGCTGATGGCGGCCCGCAGCGGCCCGTTGCGGGTCCTGGCCTGTCCCTGGCCCGAACTGGAGGCACTGGCGCTGCAGTTGCGCCAGTGCCTGGTGCAGCAACCGCCCCTGGGCCTCAGCGAAGGGGGCCTGATCCACGATGGCTTCGATCCGGTGCTCGATGGCCTGCGCAACCAATTAGACGACCAGGACCGCTGGCTGGCCGAGCAGGAGGCCCAGGAGCGGCGCGCCAGCGGCAACACCAACCTGCGCCTGCAATATCACCGTAGTTTTGGCTACTTTCTGGCCACCAGCCGCGCCAAGGCGGCGTCGGTGCCGAGCCACTGGATCCGGCGCCAGACCCTGGCCAACGAAGAGCGTTTCGTCACCCCGGAACTCAAGGCCCGCGAAGGCCGCATCCTGCAACTCAAGGCCCGCGCCGCCCAGCGTGAATACGAGCTGTTTTGTGAATTAAGGCGCCAGGTGGGCGAACAGGCCACCCCGGTACGGGCGGCGGCCAGGTTGGTGGCCGACCTCGATGCCCTGGCCTCCCTGGCCGAGGTGGCCGCCACCTGGGGCTACTGCCGGCCCGAGCTGGTGGCTGGCCGCGAGCTGGTGATCGAGGCGGGGCGCCATCCGGTGGTGGAGCAACTGCTGGTGGAGGAGCGCTTCACCGCCAATGATCTGCAGTTGGGGGGAGAAGGGGGCCCGGATCTGCTGGTGCTGACCGGCCCCAATGCCAGTGGCAAGAGTTGCTACCTGCGCCAAACGGGGCTGTTGCAGCTGATGGCCCAAATCGGCAGCTGGATCCCGGCCCGCTCGGCCCGCATGGGCTTGGCAGATCGCATCTTCACCCGGGTCGGGGCGGTGGATGATCTGGCAACGGGCCAGTCCACCTTCATGGTGGAAATGGCCGAAACCGCCAACATCCTGCAGCACGCCAGCGAGCGATCTTTGGTGTTGCTCGATGAGATCGGGCGCGGCACCGCCACTTTTGATGGCCTGTCAATCGCCTGGGCGGTGGCCGAACATCTGGCCAGCCCGATCGGCGCCCGCACCATCTTCGCCACCCACTACCACGAACTCAACGAGCTGGCCTCGCTGCTACCCAACGTGGCCAACGCCCAGGTACTGGTCGAGGAAACCGGCGACGCATTGGTGTTTCTGCATCGTGTCGTCCACGGCGGCGCCTCCCGCAGCTATGGCATCGAAGCCGCCCGCCTGGCCGGCGTGCCGCCGGCGGTGGTGCGCCGTGCCCGCCAGGTGCTGGGCCGGATTGAGGCGAATAGCCATGTGGCGGTGGGATTAGCGCCGCAGGGGTTAGGAGGGGTTGGCCCCAAATGAGTGGGTAGGCAATCCTTGGGCAGCGGCAGCAAGGCAGAAGAGGTCACCAGCCGTGGGGCATTTTTGGATCTCTTTTTGACTCAGGCCCACGGACGCCGATGTGATGTACAAATCCGTTAGATCAGGGCCGCCAAAGGTGACACAGGTTGGGCGTGGTATCGGTAGTTGAATCCTTGATAGTTCATGGCCGCTGGCAGCAAAGCATGCAACACACCAACCATCCCAGAGGGCTGACCATAGATTGCCATCGATGTCAACTGTCAAACCATCTGGTTCAACTGCTTCGGCACTGAGATCAATCAGGGTCCTGCGATTAACAATTGTGCCTGTATCAGCAAGATAATCATAGCCAAAGATTTTATGCTGAGCTGAATCGGTCAAATAAAAGGTTGACCCATCTGGGCTCCAGGCCAAACCATTAGAAATGGTTAAACCGGTTTCCATGATGTGCAGGGAACCATCCGGATCGTATCGGTAGAGTGCCGCCTGACCAGAATGATCACTGCAGGAGCCGATCCAGAAGCGGCCCTGGGCATCACATTTGCCATCATTCAAGCGAGTACCCACAGGTACAGGAAACTCAAATCGATGGATGACCTCAACTTCGCCGCTTGGCAGATGCAACCAAGCCAATCGATCACTTAGGGCAATCAGCAAACGATCAGTTCCCGCCAGGGCAATGGCACTGACCACATCGCCGGTATCAAAGAAGCAGTCCTTGCCAGTGGCAGGATCAAACTGGTGAACGCGGTGATTGTAGACATCCACCCAGAACAGTTTCTGGTCTAGTGCTTGCCAAACTGGGCACTCACCGAGGCGAGCTCTTGCAGCAAGTACGATATGTGGGGACTGATTCATGTTATTAGCCCTCAAGCGTGTGTTCACCTGTGAACTTGGATACCCCTCCACAGGCGATTGCATCCAGCACCATCTCCGGCGTGAAGAATCCCAACGTCTGCATGATCCTGGCCACACAACCTGTCCATCCCGTCTGGTGGCTGGCACCAATGCCTGCGCCGTTGTCACCATTAAAATACTCGTAGAACAAAATCAGATCACGCCAATGGGGATCGGTCTGAAACTTCTCATATTTCCCATTAACAGCACGACGACCAGTTGCATCCTGCAGGAAGATTCTTTCAAGTCGCTCAGCGACCTTCGTGTAAACCTCGTATAAAGTAAGCTGAATACCTGATCCAGTGGGGTATTCAACCTTAAATGAATTGCCGTAGTAGCCATAGAGCTGCAGCAGGGCTCTCAATAGCAAATAGTTGACAGGCATCCAGATCGGGCCACGCCAATTTGAATTGCCGCCAAACATGCTGGAAGTTGAATCTCCTGCCACATAGCCCACCTTATACTCATTGCCATCATGCTTGAAAGAATAAGGATGCTCAAGGTGATGGCGGGAGAGGGAACGAATTCCATACTCACCTAGGAATTCAGACTCATCAAGCATTCTGGCAAGTACGCGGCGTAATTTGTCTTCGTTGAGAATTGCCAATAACATCCGGCCCCGCTCACCGCGCTGGGTGGCGAGATGGATGTTGTGTTGCAGCTCGGGATGCCTCTCAAAAAACCGCTGCGACTTGTCCCGAAAGCGAGGCAGTTTGTCCAGGGTTTCCTGAGGAAAAACAACCACCGCCATCAGAGATAGCAGACCCACTAGAGAGCGCACCTTGATGCGGGTAGCCGTGCCATCAGGAAACTGCAATACATCATAGAAAAAACCATCCTCTTCATCCCACAGTTCATCTTGGTCTGTGCCAATCCGGTCCATGGCACCGGAGATCCACATGGTGTGCTCAAAGAACTTGATGACGAAGTCTTCGTAGAGAGGATCGTGCAGCGCCAATTCGACAGCGATCTGGAGCATCTGCTGACTGAAGAAAACCATCCAGGCGGTCCCGTCGGCCTGCTCTAGGTGACCTCCGGTCGGCAGGGGGGAACTGCGATCAAACACCCCAATGTTGTCTAGACCGAGGAAACCACCCTGAAACAGATTATTGCCGCCCGCATCTTTACGATTCACCCACCATGTGAAGTTGATGAGTAATTTGGAAAAAG
>JBIIRU010000223.1:0-4790 GCA_044341355.1 Cyanobium sp.
CAAAACCGTCATCCTTGACGAACTGAATCCAACGGTGGATCTGGAGCTGCTGCCGGTGGAGCCGATCGTGCAGACGCTGCTGCGCAAACCAGCCGAAACCGAAGTCATCATCACCGGCCGCTGCAAGAGCCGCCCCGCCTACTTCGATCTAGCCAGCGTCCACTCCGAGATGGTGTGCCACAAGCACTACGCCGAACGGGGCGTCGATCTCAAGCGGGGCGTGGATTACTGATCTTTCAGGGCCCGGCCCGGCCTGTCTCGGTCTGGCTGATGCCCGAGAGGGTGCTGCTGCCACCGGATGCTTCTGGGTCTGCTGATGGGCCAGATCCATACGTCGGTGGCTCGGCAGCCGCTTTGAACCAGCCTGGCCAGGCTGATTTCTTTTCCAGCGTTGAGCAACGCACTGCGGCCGATAGCAGCGCGCATGTGCTGGCTGAGTGCGTCGCAATCGCCTTCAGAGTTGTTGACCAACTAGGAGCTGCAATCTTTGCGATCAGAAAAGCTAATCAATGCCTGGAGATGCGTTGTGCATTCCAGGCTTCCGTTGGCCATGGATCAGGCAGATTGCTGGTCATTCCTGGCTCGTTTGACCAGCCAATAGGCCGCGGCAATGCCTACCACAATCACCCCAAAACCGGCCATGAGTTGGGGTTTGCTTTCGGTGCCTGGTGGTAGCACAATCACTTTTCTGGCTACGGCCGTCATGGCCGTGAGCAGCACCAGTTCGATTTGTACAACCTGGTCGCGCAGATAGGCGGTCACGTTTTGCAGCACTTCCAGGGCGATAAAAATCATCAGGAGCCGATCAAGAAGCTGGATGAGTCCTCCCTCAAACCAATTCGTCTCGAATCGAGCGATTTTGATGCTGGTTTCAACCACCAGTTCGATCACGGTAAAGCCGATCACCACGGCTAAAAGTAGGGCTAGAAGTTTCGCCAGTAGCCTTTCGTAGCCATGCACGATGGAGAGAAAACGTTTGTCGCTGAACTGATCCATGGGGTATAACCAATGAAAAAAAGGACCCGTCCTGGCCGAGTCCTCTGGGTCGAGTCCTCTGGCTTGGTATTTGGGCGTCAACCTAAGGCTGCGACCGCGCGCTGCAGGGCGTCGCGACGGCTGAGGCTTGTGCGCTCAGGGTCCAGCTTTTTATAGAGGCCGAGCCTTTCCAAGCGGCGCTGAGTCGTGCCGGTGGCGCCCACCACAAATACCTCACGCCCTTTCTCGATCGCCTCTTCCACGGCGTTTTCCACGGCCAGGGCGGCGGTTACCCCGAGGTGCGACACCTCGCTGAGGTCAAACACCACCGCCTTCACATCGCCGATGGCGTTGTGCTCGCGGGCGATGGCTTTCGCCACCCCGAAGATCATGGCGCCGTTGAGCTGGAACAGCAGCACCTGGCCCTTGCCCTGATCGAGCAGGGCCTTCTCGTCATCAGGGAGCAGCAGATCACCATCACCGGTGCTGATCGTCTTAACGCTCTTGCTTTGCAGGGCGCTCATCTTGTCGATGGTGAGGATGTTGGCGATGAACACGCCGATGCCGACGGCGGCGATCAAATCCACCAGCACGGTGAGCGCGATCACCAGATACATGATCAGGGCGCCGCTGATCGAGATGCGGTGCGCTCGCTTGAGGAAGCCCCAGTCGACGATGTCGACACCCACCTTGAGCGCGATGCCGGCAAGCACGGCCTGGGGAATCTGGGCCGCCACGCCGGCGAAGGCCAGGATCACCACCATCAGGATCACGGCCCGGCTGATGCCCGAGAGGGCGCTGCGGCCGCCGGCCTGGATGTTCACCACCGTGCCCATGGTGGCGCCGGCACCGGCGATGCCACCGAACAGGCCGGAAGCGATGTTGCCGAGGCCTTGGCCGATCAGTTCCTTGTTGGAATCGTGCTCTGTACGGGTGATGCTGTCGGCCACCACTGCGGTGAGCAAGGCATCGATGCAGCCGAGCATGCCGAGCACGGCGGCATCAATCAGCATTTTGCTCGCTTGTCCCAGCTCGAAGTAGGGCATGCGCAGCTTGGGGAAGCCCGAGGCGATTTCGCCGATGCGGCGAATCTCCTCGCCACCTCCGTCACCGCTGAGCAGGGTGAGGGAGAGCACTGTGCCTGCAATCAGGGCAATCAACTGGGGTGGAGCGATTTTTTTGATCGCCCCCGGGGTGAACCAGAGGATGGCCAGGGTGATCAGAGCCAGACCAACCTCGGGCAGGCGTGCGTTCTGAATCAGCTGGGGCAGGGCGTTGAGGGTGCCGATCACGCCGCCCTTGGGGATGGCCTGACCGAGGAAGGGACCCAGCTGCAGGATGATCAAAATGATGCCGATGCCGCTCATGAAGCCCGAGATCACCGTGTAGGGCATCTGGGTGACGTAGCGACCCAGCTTCAGGAAGCCGAAGGCGATCTGGAACACACCCGCGAGCATCACCACGGTGAAAGCCATGGCCAGGCCGTTCTCCGGATCGGCGGCGGTCAGGCTGGCGATGACGGCGGTCATCACCACCGTCATCGGCCCGGTGGGCTCGGAAATCAGGGAGGGGGTACCGCCGAACAGAGCGGCAAACAGTCCCACCAGCACGGCACCCCAGAGCCCGGCGGCGGCGCCGGCCCCGGAGGCCACACCGAAGGCGAGGGCCATCGGCAGGGCGATGACTGCAGCGGTGACGCCGCCGAAGAGATCTCCCTTGATGTTGTTGGTGCTGATGTGATTCAGCACCTTCAGACCCGGGCGTCCGTGGGGCTCCGATGAGGTTGTCATCGCTACAGCAAACGGTTGGCGCGGAACCATAGGCGCGATTCCCTGCAACTGGGTCAGTGGTTGCCGCAATCTCCTCCGGTCGTCGATGAGGGTGACGGGGCGCTGCTGGAGTGGAGCCCCAGCCGGCAGGTTTTTGTGCCTATATCCACGCCACCTTCCATGAGGCTGCATGCTTCTCCCTCCCGCATCGCTGCTGGCAATCGCCCCCTTGTTCGAGATCAGCCCCCACCAGCTTGAAGTGGCGGAAACCCTGATCCAGGTGGGCCGCTTCGTGGTGATCTTCCTGGTGGCGCGCGCCATCGCCGAGCTGCTCGTGCGCCTGCAGCTGCCCACCATCCTGGGTGAATTGGTGGCAGGCGTGCTGATCGGCGTGTCGGGCCTGCACCTGATCGTGCCCCCGGACACCCAGGCCCAGCTGGCTGCCGGCGTCACGTCGCTGGTGGGATCCCTGGCCGGCATCGCGCCGGAGGCGGTGAGCGAGGTGTACAAGGAAACCTTCCCCAGCCTGCAGGCCGTGTCCCAGCTGGGCCTGTTCGCCCTGCTGTTTCTCACCGGTCTGGAAAGCGATCTCGATGAGCTGGTGGCGGTGGGCGTGCAGGCCGGCACGGTGGCGGTTGCCGGTGTGGTGCTGCCGTTTGCCCTCGGCACCGCCGGCCTCTATTACCTGTTCCATGTGCCGCTGATTCCAGCGGTGTTCGCTGGGGCGGCGATGACGGCCACCTCGATCGGCATCACCGCCAGCGTGTTTGGCGAGCTGAAGTGGCTGAAGCGCCGCGAGGGCCAGATCGTGATCGGCGCCGCCGTGCTCGACGACATCCTCGGCATCGTGATCCTGGCGGTGGTGGTGGCAGTGGTGGGCGACGGTGCCTTCAGTTTCGGGCCGCTGATCAGGCTTTGCCTGGCGGCCGTGGCCTTCGTGGCGGTGGCCCTGGTGCTCAGTCGCAAAGCCGCACCAGCCTTCGACTGGGTGGTGGACCGGCTCAAGGCTCCCGGTGATGTGGCGGTGGCCAGTTTTCTGGTGCTCACCGTCTGCTGCTTCGCCGCCCAGGCCATTGGCCTGGAGGCTGCCCTGGGGGCCTTCGCTGCCGGCCTGATTCTGAGTGCCTCCAAGCACACCCACGACATTGACGCCGCCGTGAAGCCCCTGGTGGCTCTGTTCGCCACGGTGTTCTTCGTGCTGATCGGCACGAGCATGGACCTGTCGGTGCTCAACCCGTTTGATCCCGCCAACCGCGAGGGGCTGATCGTGGCCGTCTTCCTGCTGGCGGTGGCGATCGCCGGCAAGGTGGTCGCCGGTTGGAGCTACATGAGCAAGGAGCCCACCAACCGCCTGGTAGTGGGCCTGGGGATGATGCCCCGCGGCGAGGTGGGCCTGATCTTCCTCGGCCTCGGCAGCCAGGCCGGCATCCTCACGCCGGCTCTGGAGGCCGCCATCCTGCTGATGGTGATCGGCACCACCTTCCTGGCGCCCGTTTTACTGCGGCTGGTGATCCCGTCTGAGCCAAGCCTGGGCGAAAAGCAGGCCGCCGAACAACCGGCCTGAGGCCATGCCCTGCACGGGCCAGCTCATCTGCTTCGCCATCCCCCTCTCTTTCAGGCCTCGAGGTAATCGAGATACTCGTTCGAGAGCCGGCGGATCGAAGCAGTTGCCCGGCGCTCCAGACCGCGGGCCGAATCCCGCGTGATTCCCATTTCCCGGGCCACGGCACAGAGGCTGAGGGGTTCGATCTCCCCGATCCCGTAACGCAGCCGCAGCAGTTCAGCTTCCTGCACCGGCAGCTGGTGGAGAAGGCGTTGGATGTCCTGACGCATCAGGGTCGAGGCCACCTGCTCCTGCGGATGACTGATCTGACAGGCCAGGCTGTCGAGCAGGCGAAGCTCCTGATCATGGGGGTGATGGCCATCAAGGCTGAGGGGCTCCTGGGCCCTGAAAAGCGCCTCGCGGATGTCGAGGGGCTTGAGGCCGGTGGCCGCCGCCAGCTCCTCCAGACTCGGGTCGCGGCCCAGCTGGTGACTGAGGGCCTG
>JBIIRU010000224.1:0-4773 GCA_044341355.1 Cyanobium sp.
GAAACTCCTGCATCCAGATGCGGTGCCGTTCTTGGCGAATCAGTCCCGCCACCGATGGGGTGGAATCGGGCACCTGGAAATCGGCGCGAAAGGCACGTGAGAAGGCGTCGCGGTAGCCGGGGACAGGGCCTTGAGTTGCTCTTGGAGCTGTAGGAAGGTGGTGGGTTACAGCAGGGCTGGTGGTTTCGGAGTGCGCTGGGGGTCCTGGCTCAGCCCGCCGGATGGTCGTTGAACCAGGCCTGCAGGTCGCCAGGCTCTGTGAAATCCAGCAGGTCCTCCGCCAGCTGCTGCAACTGCTGCAGGGGCAAATGAATTAGCCGTTCACGGCTGCCAGCGTCGATGCTGCCGAGGCGACGGATGAGGAGCCGGATGGCCAAGCCAGCGGCTTCCTGCTGCCGACCAGCTTCCAGTCCCTCCTCGCGGCCTTCCTGACGGCCTTCCTGACGGCCTTCTTGCCTTCCCTCCTCCAGGATCTCCTGCACCGCGCGGGTGTGGCGCAATTCCTGCAGCGGCAACCCGGCGATCATCAGAATCTCCTCCTTGCTCAGCTGTGGAAACCTTTCAAAAAGCATAGAGAAAACCACCGGATCAAGATCCCGACGGTTCGCCAGGATCCGCCGGCAGCGCTCCGCCAGCTCCTGCTCGGAGCGCACTGGCAGGGTGAGCAGATCCACTGCTGCATCAAGATTGTCTTGTTGAGCGAGCTCCTCCAGGCTGATCCAGTGCACCTGCCCCAAAAAACCCCGCAGGGGCAAAACCGGCCCGAGCTGGAGTCGCCGGTGAGGCGTGATCACCACCACTCGCCAGCGCTCGATTCGGGGGTGGAGCTGCAGGAAGCGGTAGGTCTGGGCAGCAATGCGGTGTTGGAAGCCGATGTCGGCGCGCATCTGGACTTCCAGGAGCACCACCGGCAGCACTTCCGGTAGCTGGAGCTGTTCACATTTGCGCCCACAAGCCGCTGCTGGCTCTGCTGCCTGCTCAGATTTTGACGGCAAGGGCGAATAAATCCCCCCCTGCTGCCAGGACCGCCGGGCTGGCGGAGTGCTGCTGCAGCTCAGACCTTCGTGGTGGAAACGAATTCGGGATAGGCCTCCATGCCGTGCTCGCTGAGGTCGAGACCACCCAACTCCTCGTCTTCTCCCACCCGCAGGCCACCACCAAGGGCGCCGAGCACGCTCCAAAGAATCCAGGACACCACCAGGGTGAAGACCACGTAGGAGACAATGCCGAGGATTTGCAGGCCGAGTTGGTTGAAGCCGTGGCCGGTGAGCAGGCCCTTGTCGGTGTGGAACAGGCCGACGGCCAGGGTGCCCCAGATGCCGCCGAAACCATGGACGGAGAAGGCGCCGACGGGGTCATCGATGCCGAGGGCATCGACAAAGCTCACCGCGTAAACCACCAGGGCGCCGCCGATGAAGCCAATCACCCAGGCTGCGGGCATGGATATGGCGTCGCAACCGGCGGTGATGCCCACCAGGCCGGCCAGGATGCCGTTGATGGTGAAGGTCAGGTCGGGTTTGCCGGAGCGGAGCTGGGAGACCAGGGTGCCGGCGATGCCACCGCCCGCCGCTCCCAGGGTGGTGGTAACGGCGACGTAGGGAACGGTTTCATTCATAGCCAGAACCGAGCCGGGGTTGAAGCCGTACCAGCCGAGCCAGAGGATCAGACAGCCCAAGGTGGCCAGGGCGACGCTGTGGCCGGGAATGGCTTGGGGTTTGTCATCGACGTATTTGCCGATGCGGGGTCCCAGGATCATCGCCCCCACGATCCCGGCACAAGCGCCGACCGTGTGCACCAAGGTGGATCCGGCGAAGTCGATGAAGCCCAGCTGATTGAGCCAGCCGGAGGCATTCCATTTCCAGCTGCCGGCAATCGGATAGATGATGCCGACGAGGATTAAAGAAAATAGAACGAATTCCTTGAATTTGATCCGCTCGGCCACCAGGCCCGACACGATTGTGGCGGCGGTGCCGGCGAAGGCGGCCTGGAAGAGAAAATCGACGCTGGGAACCAGCTTGCCTTCCTTCACCATCTCAGGGGTGACGGTGGGATCGAAGAACAGCCCCTTGAAATGGAGCCAGCCGGAGGCGATCGAATCGCCATACATCAGCGAATAGCCAATCAGCCAGTAGGCCGATACGGCCAGGGCAAAGACAATAAGGTTCTTGCTTAAGATGTTGACGGCATTCTTCTGGCGGCAGAGCCCGGCTTCGACCATGGCGAAACCGGCGTTCATGAAGATCACCAGGAAGGCGGCAATCAACAGCCACAGGTTGTTGACCAGGAAGGCAGGCGTGAGCTCGGGCAGCTCGGCGGCGTGGGCGGAGAGGTTAAAGACCCCAAGACCAAACAGCGCCAGCGGCACACAGGCAAGCCAGGTGAGACCCTCCCTGGAGTTAAGGCCGCGGATGCGGCGCAGCAGCAGCGAGGGTGCTTCCAGCAGTGAGGCCTCCCCCAGCCGCTTGGGCCGTTGCCTGAAAGCACTTTTTGGGTGCGCAGCCATTGGGGGCGCGGGCATGGGTCAATTCCTCCTGGAAAAGTGGGGACTGGCCGAGCAATTTAACCTCCAACAGATGGATGTGGGTGGCCGCAATCGACCCATTAAGCCTGTTTTTTTGTTGCGCTTGTTACGGAATCTCGCATTCATAGATCGCCGCCAATGGATCTCGCCGCTCCACGCTGGTGACCCCCAGCCAGTTCACAGCCCTTGTCTTTGAGGCCATCTATGGGCACTTACGGCGCAGGCGGCTGGCTGCCCTCCTGGATAGCCGCGCGGCGGATCTCGAGGATCTGGCCGATCTCCCTGGCGAAGCTCGGCTGACGATCAATCATCTGGTGGACCGTGGCCGCCGAGATCTTCATCACCTCCAGATCGTTGCTTGCGACCACGGTTACCATGCTGGGTTCGCCGGAGAAGAGCGACATCTCGCCAAAGAATTCACCGTTGCGCAGCGAGAGGATTTCCCGTTCATGGCCGTCAAGATCGCGGCTAGACATCAGGGCCAGACCGGCAACGATGATGTAAAGCGCCTGGCCCACCTGTCCCTGGCGGATCACCTTTTCACCGGCGGCAAAATGCTGCAGGGCGATGCCGGATGTCGCAGGGGCCAGGCTTTCGTATTCACGGTTGATTGGCACGAAAGCCGGGATTGCCTGCAGACTCTCGCTAAACTTTTTGTCGATGCCCTTCTGCTGGCTGGAAGGACCATGGTAATTGTAAACCGTGCGGATTGGGAATGGAATTGTGAGATTGTTCCGTTTGGCGGCATACCACACCCGGGTCATGAAGCGTTCGCGAATCCGCTCAACGTCGCCATAGTCGCGAATGAAGAACTTGACTTCGTAGCTGACGGCCGAGTCTTCGTAGTTGAGGGTGTAAACTTCCGGCTCCGGCTCCAGCAGGATTCCCTTGGTCTCCAGGGCCGTGCTCTTGAGCACCTGCCTCGCCAGGTTGGGCGGATCGTTGTAGGAAAAGCCGATGCGGATTCGTTCGGCATGGATCCGGTTGGGCTGGGTGAAGTTGCGGATCATCGAGCCGCTGATCAGCTTGTGGGGGATCACGACCATCTCCTGCTCCAAGGTCAAAAGCCGCACCGCCCGCCAGTTGATGTCGATTACTTGGCCTGCCACCCCGTTCAGTTCGAGCCAGTCGCCCACCGAGAACGGACGCTCGAACAGCAGGGCGATGCCCGACATCACGCTGCCGAGGGTGTCCTGCAGGGCCAGGCCGATCACGATCGAACTCACGCCGAGGGCTGTGACCAACCCGGCCAGATCGGCCTTCCAGACGGTGGCCAGCACGAAGGCGGTGCCCAGCAGGATCAGAAACAGGCGGGCCAGGTCGATGAGTAACTTCGGCACCCGCGAGCGCCAGGTATCGGCCTCCGCTTGCTCGAACAGCACCACGTTGAGCAGGGACAGGGCGGCATGGATCACGCATACCCAGAAGATCGTCTCCACGGACTTGAACAGGCGCGTCGCCGGATTCAGGCCGAGCAGATGCTCCAAAAACAGCAGCAGCACCAGCATCGGCAGGAGCACGTCCCGTACCAGGCGCAAGGTCGACGCCACCGCCAGGCCCCGTCGCTGCAGGCGGTGGATCAGCTCCCCCAGAACGATGGCCAGCAGAGGAAAGCCAACGGTCAGTCCCACTCCCCAGAGCCATATCGGTGCGGCGCCGGTCATGGGGTGGCGATCGTCTCCGTGGTTACCGGCAGGGAGGTGCTCAGCAGCCGCCAGCTTCGCAGCCCCGGCTGGGCGTTCTCGCCCAGGGGCATCGGCTCGAAGTGGTAGAGGTCCGCGAGGCGATGTTGCACCACCTCAGACACCAGCACCGAACCTGCGGGACAGTTCTGGCTGAGCCCATGGGAGCGCTTCACCGTTTCGCCCCAGACGTCGTAGACCACCTTCGACTTGCCGACGATGCCGGCGATGATGTCACCGGAGTGGATGCCGATCTGGATTGATAGCTGAAAGCCGCGCTCCAGTTTGAAGCGTCGCAGGATGCCGAGCATCTCGATAGCGCAGTCGATCGCCCGCTTGTCGTGGTCCAGGTAGGGAACTGAGAGGCCGCACACCGCCAGGTAGCTGTCGCCGATCGTCTTTACCTTCTCCAGGCCAAAACGTTCGGTCACGTCGTCGAAGCCGGCGACCAGTTCGTTGAGGATGGCGAGGGAATCGTGGGCACTGAGGGAGGTCACCAGCCGCGAGAACCCCTTGAGATCGGCAAACAGCACGGCCACGTTGGTGACCTCCTCGGCGATCTGGGTCTCG
>JBIIRU010000022.1:0-16385 GCA_044341355.1 Cyanobium sp.
CGGTGGGAGCCGTCCTGGAGACGGTCGATGACGCGGCGCACCGCGGCGGCGCCATTGGCCTGCACCTGATCCATGGCGAGCTGCACCGGGCGGATGCCTTGGCGTTGGACCAGCGCCTGCAGCTCGCTGGCCCCGAGCCGGTTGGCGGCCAGTTGGGCCTGCAGGTCGGCCAGCAGGCGGTCCGGATCGCGGACGGGATAGGGTCCCGCCGCCAGCCGCTGGCGCCAGCCGGGCCCGTCGAAGTGGCCAGCGCTCAGCAGGGTCACGTTGTCGAGCAGCAGGCCCTCCTCGTTGATGCGTTGGCTGAAGGGCGGCATCGAACCCGGCGTTAGTCCACCTACATCGCCGTGGTGGCCGCGACTGGCGACAAAAAAGAGGGGTTGCGCTGTTGATGGCGCCGGATCAGAGCCGTCAGGGGTGGGGGCAAACACCGGCGTGATGACGGTGATATCGGGCAGGTGGGTGCCGCCGTTGTAGGGGTTGTTGGCCGCTACCGCATCGCCGGGCACCAGGGGCGGACGCTCGCCGCGGGCTACGGCCGCCAGCAGGCTGACGACGCTGTCGCCCATGGAGCCGAGGTGTACGGGGATATGGGGGGCATTGGCCACCAGGCCGCCGCTGCCATCGAAGAGGGCACAGGAGAAATCCAGTCGCTCTTTGATGTTCACCGAGCTGGCGGTCTGCCGCAGCCGCTCGCCCATCCGCTCGGCGATGGCGCTGAAGCGGTGTTGGAACAATTCCAGCTGCACCGGATCCACACCCGTCGCCCCGGAGTCCGTTGGCTGGACTTCAGCGAAGACTGGGTTGGCGGCGGCGGCCAGGGGGAGGGGCCCATCCCTTTGCAACAGCAATTCGCCGGCGGCCAGCACTTGGGCGCTCCAGCCCTGGGCCAGAAAGATGGTGCCAGTGGCCTCAATGATCAAGGCCGGCCCCACCAACACCTGGCCGCCGCGCAGATGATGCCGGTGCCAAAGGGGCACGGCCTGCCAGCCGTTGGCTCCATGTAGTTCGACCGTCGATGTCCCCTGGTGGTTTGGCTCCAGGGGGTCCGCCGCTCCCGCTGCCGCCCCAGCCGCCGCCCCCGCGGCTAGGCCCAGCGTCCGATCCAGGGGCGGGGCGGGCCGCACCAGCTCAAGGCTGAGGCGTTCGAGCTGCAGGGGTTGCTGGGGTAGGTAGCCAAAGCGCTGCAGGTGAAGGGCGCCGAAGGCGTCGGCCATGGCGGCCGGCGGGCCCCAGGCCACCGGCAGGCTCCCGTCCGAACCGAGCGTGCGCAGGTGGGCCGTCACTGTTTCTTGTAGTGGGGCATCTGCAATCCCCCCCGAAGCAAACGAGCCATGGGCTTCGGACCGCAAGGCCGCAAGGGCGGTTGCGGCGGCGGCGGCGGCATCGCTGGATTCGAGGGGCAGCTCCAGCACCCGTTCGCGCAGCAGTCGCTCATCGGCCAGCCCCAGGCCAAAGGCCGACAGCACTCCGGCCAAGGGATGCAGCAACACCCGCGTCAGGCCGAGGGCCTCGGCCAGGCCGCAAACGTGCTGGCCGCTGGCACCGCCGTAGCCGCACAGCACCGCATTGGCGATGGCGTGGCCCTTTTGCACCGACACCCGTTTGATGGCCTCGGCCATGCGGGCCGTGGCAATGGCGATGGCCCCCTCGGCCACTTGTTCGGGGCTAAGGGGGAGGCCGCTGGCCGCCTCCATCTGCCGCGCCAATGCCGCCAGGACGTCTCTGGAAGCCTGACCATCGAGGGGTCTGTCCCCCTGAGGCCCAAAGACCTGGGGGAAGAACGCCGGTTGCAGGCGGCCCATCACCACATTGGCGTCGGTGAGGGTGGCCGGCCCGCCGCAGCGGTAGGCGGCCGGTCCTGGATCGGCGCCGGCGGAGGCCGGTCCCACCCGCAAGCGCTCGCCATCGAAATGGATCAGCGAGCCTCCGCCGGCGGCCACCGTATGAATGGCGACCATGGGCGCCAGCAAGGCAAAGCCGGCCAGCTCGGCCCGCTGGCGCCGCTCGGGGATGAACACTTCGCCAGGGCTGCCGGCGGCGACGTGAAAGACATCGGTGGATGTGCCGCCCATGTCAAAGCCCACCAGCGCCTGGCCGGCCAATCCAGCGGCGCTAGCCGCCCCCAGGGCCCCCACCAGCCCCCCGGCGGGCCCGGAAAGAATCGTGTCCTTAGCCAGCAATTGGGCGGGATCAATCAAACCGCCGTTGGATTGCATCACCCGCAGGGGACTGGATGCCCCCAGGTCGGCGCCCACCTGGGCCAGGTAGGACCGCAATGGCGGACCAACGAAGGCTTCGACCAGGGCGGTATGGCCGCGGGGCACAAAACGGGGGCTGGGGCTCACCTGATGGGAAAGCACCACCTGCTCAAAACCGAAGCTCTGCAGCCATTCGCCCAGACGCAGTTCGTGCAACGGTTGGCGGGTGGCATGCAGCAACACCACTGCGCAGCTGCGGCAACCGGCCAGGCGGGCGTCCCGCACCAAGGCGGCCAGGGCGTCATCGAGGCGCAGGGGTTCGATTTCGAGCCCATCGGCCCCCAGGCGTCCGGCCACCTCCAGCACCTGCTGGTAGAGGGGGGCGGGCCGGATCGGTTGGAGGGCAAAGAGGTCCGGACGGTGTTGATCGCCGATCAGCAGGGCATCGGCAAAGCCTGTGTTCACCAGCAGCAGGGTGGGGGCGCCGCTGCGCTCGAGCAAGGCATTGGTGGCGACGGTGGTGCCCAGCCGCAGCTCCTGGATCAGACCAGGCGGGATGGCGGCGCCGACCTCGAGAGCCAGCAGCTCGCGGATGGCCGCCACCGCCGGATCCCTCGGCAGTTGGGGTTGGACCGACAGGATTTTGCGCACCACCAGGGGGCCGTGGGGTGGCAAGGCAACCAGGTCGGTGAAGGTGCCGCCCCGATCGACCCAGAAACGCCAGCCGGCCTGCAAGCGCACTGACGCCCCTGGCGCCCTTGAGACTGGGTCGAAATTAAGGCCCCTTTGCAGCGGCGGGCACGTTTGCGAGGAAAGCGGCAGATCCCAACCACCCATCTACTTCACATTCTGTTACAGTCTCAGCAACACTTCGAAACCTTTACGGGTTCACTGCCATGGAAACCGATTACACCACTGCCATCACCAGCGTTGTTGCCCTCGTACTGGTCCTGACCGGAATGGTGACCTACGTGCTCACCCGACCCAGCGACCTGGCCCCGAAAACCCGCTGATTGTTGCGCCAAGGTTCGAACCCTGACCACTGTTTTATTTCCAACAATTTTTGACACCATGACAAACACACCCGCCAACAGCAAAGATTTCAGCGGCACTGAAGCCGAGATTCATATGGAACAGCTCAAACGGGCTGAACTATTTAATGGCCGCGCCGCCATGCTTGGCATCGTCATCGGCATCGTCACCGAGGGACTCACTGGAGCGGGCATTGCCCACCAGATCGGCCTAGGCCCCCTGGTCGATGGCTATGCCGCTTGCCACACCCAGTTCCTGCCGTTCTGTTTTTGAGCTTTGCTGCTATGGATATGAGCAGATTTGTTTGATTTGAACTCTTTTTAAGTTGCTTCGGTCAGTCAAATCTGTTCTTTCAAAAAAGAAACTACTTCTTTGCGCGCATCTATTGTTTCTTTAGTGCGGACGTCCACTGACAATGGTTTGTAATGATAGGTCAAGGTAGAATGTTGTTTTCCTTCTAATTCTCGAACCATCAAACCTTGGCCATTGGCAGCGGTACAGGTTTCAAATGCCTCTTCTAGTTTATTAAAACTCGTGCGGCTGCAAATCCAATCCTTATCAAAGCGAAGCGCCAAGACAGGTCTGGCGATATCACCACTTTTTGCTGCTGCCAGGGCAGGGGCTGAGTAACTTGACGATGGTTGAGCCATTACCGGGGCTGTGATCGGTGATCGGATGTCTTGATTATTTAGTAATAGAGCTAAAACCATGTTGCCTGTTAAACACATACCAACGACTCCAACACCAGAATTTTTGGCGACCTGGCTTTCGCGGCTGGCTAACTCTTGAATCAGATGCACAATCTTGGTATCCTTGCCTTGCCAAAGATCCCTCAATTCTTTGCGAATACAGACCTTGGCAAAGCCAAGCAACGCGTTGTCATCACCAGCCCTGCCAAACAACAAAGGTAAAATCACCTTAAATCCTGCCTTGACGAAATAGTCGCCAAGTTCGAAGGTTTTATCGGCTAGGCCTGGCAGCTCATGGAGCAGAATCAGGGCCGGTCCTTCACCCCTGACGAACAGTTCAATTTGGCCGTGATCTTTAGAGACAAAGACTTCGGGCTTGAAATCCCAATAATGGTTGGTGCTAGACATGGGGTTGATTGGTAAAATTTTGCACGAAAGTGGTGATTGAATGGCAATCTGGCTAATTCAATCTAACCGCGCCATGCTGTGGCCATCAACTCATCCTTCTAACGCCTGCCATTACCTGGCCCCAGAGGGTGACGTTGTTGGCTGGCTCCCCATCACAAGAGTCGGGTATCAAACGAGAATGCCTCATCGCTGTGGATGCATACCCGCTGCATTTCTGGATGCCGAGGATTGAGCAGGACATTGCGTTCGACTTTTATAGCTGCTGACGGCACATTCAAAGCCGCAGTGCGTCCGCTGGTGAGCCATGACGAACCAAGTGTTTGGAGCGCAGCTGGAGCTGGCACTGAACGCCAACCCTCCGGCAGCATGATTGGTTCGAGTACTTCGATGCTCAGGTCATCAGGGAGTTCGATGGCGAGCAGCCTTAAATCGGTCGGAGCCGTGAGCGGATCGACATGGACAAGCACTTCAAGCGCCGCAAGCGCCGCAGAGGTGGCGGTGTAGACAATTGAATGGCCCTTGTTGTGCCAGCGTCCGGAGGTGTACATTCCGCCGATGCCATCAAGCGCTGTATCCACGTAGGGCTTGCGGCAGATCCGCCAAACCCGCATCAGCTAAAGATCCCGTAGTTGAGACGCAGCAATACTTCTTCGACCTGACGAGTGCCGATATCGGTGTCTAAAAGTTCGAGAGGCATCTCGCAGCCCAGTGCACGGTTGGGAGTCTTCAGCCATAGGCGAGCCTTGTCGATAGAGCCAAGTACCTCGACGGCCTGAGAGAGTGTGCTTGCCACCCGATAGAGCCGATCAGACTCCTGGGGGTTGAGGTGTCGCGCTTCCTTCCTACGGGCGACAGTTCGAGGAGGAATCCCAAAAACCGCTGTTAGATGCTGCGGAGAAATTTCAAGTTGCTTTGACAGCGCCAAAAACGCGGAAAAAGGCAGACCACTGCGGATGGCATCGCGAAGTTCGGCAAAACTGGTTGCTTGCAAGCGCAAGATTGAGGCCGCTCCTCCCAGGCAGGGACTGGAGGAGGCAGCTGTCGATGCGATCTGGTTTGCCATATGGCAATGCTAACGCGGCCATCTGGCCTTGCCAGGCAAGAGGTTTCCGGGCGCCTGCAGCATTTGGGCAACCCATGACCCAACCTGCCTGCACTCGCTGCCGCCACCCCCCTGGGCTCCCTCCTCGGCCTGCGGGGTTTACGAACCCCGATGCCGTCTTAATCGGACTAGGGGTGGGCCGGGTTATGCAGTCCCCCGGCGTTCGCGCCGCCCATGTCGCCGAGATGGATGTGGCATGCTTTATTGCTCATTTGGGGCGGATGGGCATTGCCGCCATCCAGCTCATGGCCGTGTAAACCACACCGATCTCGTAACCTTGGAGCAGTGGCTGCAATCGTCGTCGCCGACGCCAGTGCGCTGATCGCCTAGGCCTGCGTCAACTTTCCTGGCAGAGGGGGGGCAAGGAAAATTTTTATTTGATTGGTTAAATTACGGGGGGTAGCAAAAATGCTTTCGATACCTTGGCAGTAACTGGCCTGAATGCTGCCCTGGGCATTGATGGTATCCCCGACAAGCTTTAGTATATGGTCAAAGGCTATCGTAATCCCGTAGAGTATTTCAGCCTATTCCGCAACTCATTATTGATCAACAAGGATTCCCATACCTTGTTTAATGACAGGGTTGTAACCATGTTTGATGACCACGACCAAGTACGCAAAGGCGAAAATAAAGCATGATTTTGTGCCAATTCTGATGCAGCTTAAATTATCTTTATGCCCTGGCACTAAATGCCATGACCCTGGGAATTCCTTGCATCTACTACGGGAGCGAACAATGCTTTGCTGGGAATTGTAAGGGCGATGGGGCTGTCCCTAGCCAGCACTGCCTGGGTAACCATCGATGAGACACTCCATCAAGACGGCGAGCTGCTCACCTGCATTTACTCCACTGACAGCAAGCAAGTGGGGCTAGACACCAAGGTCGAACCCCGCAATGGCAAAGCGGTGCTGCTTACTGTTCCTGCTGCTGGCTTCGTAATTTACGAGTGAAGCCAGCTCTTGATCCCCTGCCACGGCTGCCAACCAAAGCAGGCGTGGCAGGCTTCAAACCAGGTCCACCCATGGCAGCGCCAATGCCCATTCCCCAGCCCCCTGGTTTCCTGATCTTGATCGAACGCTTCGAACGCAGCCTGGCCAGGGTGCTGGCAGCCCTGCTGATTGTGGTGCTGACCGTCGGCACCGCCCAGCTCTGTCTGGGCACCGCCCAGGCGCTGGGGCGCATGGACCAGAATTGGCTCTCAGGCGGAATGCTCGCCCTCCTGGACCAACTGCTGCTGCTTTTAATCGGCCTGGAGGTACTCCAGAACTTGGCTGCCTATCTACGGGATCATTCGATTCACACCGAATTGGTGGTCTTAACGGCCCTCACCGCCGTTGCCCGTAAGTTGATCGTCATGCCCCCGGGCCCTGACAAGGATCCCCTGGCCCTAGTGGGTGCCGGTGTTGTGATCGTCTGCCTGGCCATCGCCTACACACTGCTGCGCACCAAGCGATAGGCCTCTGTTGGATCTGCCAGGAAGCGTGGGAATTTATCATTTCCAACAGCACCACCACATCATCTCCCGGAATGACAAAAGTGATCGGCAGTTCAGGAGTTGAAGTCCTGGTCACGGCGATGCAAAGGGGATGCAATGCAACCCATTGGGCGTACGTTGGCTGACAAGCTTTCATCATGACCATGGCATGACCTCAGCTACACGTTATTTTAATATAAATTTTGAGCACTTATAACAAGATGATCAATATACCTAGTCCCTTAGCCCCAGCGGCGCCTCCGAGCCGAAAACCCGCAGCTTTGACGTTTTTATCCTGACCCAAGCCACAGGGACAGCCTGCTTCAAAGAAGATTTGGTAATACCACTTTATGACCCTTGCTTTCCCCGTGCACCTGAAAGTTGGCTGCCAAATCGAACTTAGCTGTCAGGCCCCCACGCCGCTGCTGGCCTTGGTCCATCCCCACAGCAGCCTGACGGCCGATCTCCAGGCCCCTGAGAACCTGCGGCTGGTCCCGGACCGCACCATGGAGGTGCTAGCGGATCAGACCGGTAATCGCTGGACTCGCTGGCTGGCACCCAGTGGCACAACACAGCTGCTGTACAGCACCACCGTGATCTGCTCGGACAGCCCGGATCCGGTGCTGCCCTCGGTGCGCCAGTGCCCGATTCAAGCCCTGCCGATCGATACCTACCGCTTTCTCAACCCCAGCCCCTATTGCGACACCGCCGAGTTGATGCAACTGGCCTGGTCCACCTTTGGCAGCGTCGCCCCAGGCTGGCCGCTGGTGCAGGCCATCTGTGATTGGGTGCATGGCCATATTCGCTTTGATTACGAGGCGGTGCGACCCCACAAGACCGCCAGCGGTGCCCTCGCCGATGGGGCCGGAGTATGCCGCGACTTTGCCCATCTGGCCATAACCCTTTGCCGCTGCCTCAATATTCCGGCCCGCTACTGCACTGGCTACCTCGGCTATACCGGCATTCCCATAGGTGAGGCCCCCGTTGATTTTTCCGCTTGGTTCGAGGCCTTTCTGGCCGATCGCTGGTACATCTTCGATGCCCGCCACAACTTCCCCCGCAGCGGCCGGGTGCTGATCGCCCGTGGTCGCGATGCCGCCGATGTGCCATTCCTGCGTTCCTTCGGAGAGCACCAGCTGCTGGGCCTGCAGGTGATCACCGAGCAGCTCACCCAGCAGACCGCTGAGCTAGGGCCCGCCAACCAGCCAGTTGCCAATGGGCCAGAAGCCAATGCGATCGCAAACGCCAGCCTGAGCCTTTGATCCTCAGCCAATCCCCCTGGTTGGCATACACACAGGCGTCGCATTTGTCGAAGGGAGACCCCCCGCCTGGCCCAGGTACCAACTTATTTACATAGAATAGCCCAGCGGATCAAGGAATAACGCGACAATCATGGGGTCCCAATGGGAAAACTTTCTGGCCAACCTCGGCGAGTGGCGCGGTTCGTTTACGGCCCTAAATGCCGACGGCGAGGTAGGCGAGAGCACAGCGTCGATCCTCACCCTGGAGCGGGGCAGTGAAGAACGGCTGGTGCATTTCCGGCTGCGCCGCTTTGGCACCGGCGACGAAAGCGGCGTGCCCAGCCGGGAGGTGAATCAGGAGTACCGCAGCCTGGGCCGGCAGGTGGTGTTCTTCGACTCGGGATCTTTCAGTAAGGGGTCGCTGCAGGTGGCGCCGGGCACGCCCTTTGGCGCCGAATTTGGCTTCAAAGCGGGCGATCGCCGCCACCGGCTGGTGCAACTGCACAACCCGGCCGGGGCCCTGGAAAGCTTTGTGCTCATTCGGGAGTTTCGAGCCGGCAGCGACGCCAGCGAACGTCCAGCGCTGCAATTGAATAACCTGCTCGGCCCCTGGACGGGCCAGGTCGACACGATCACAGCGGATTGGTCCGAACCTGAAATCGCCAGCTGTGCATTCCAGATCGAAGGCGGCCCTGGCAAGCCATTTTACATCCGCAGCCAACTGGGTGCTGCGGATATAAGTGAAAGCGGCGGCGCAGATCAGCGCCTGTTGCTGCAGCCTGACGCCGGTTATTGCCTGGCGCCGGTGCAGGTGAACCATCGCCAAGCCTTTGCGGTGGAAGCCGGTTGGCTGCCGGAGCCAGACCGGCTGGAACGGCTGATTCGTCGCTATGACGCCAGCGGCGCCTGGCTTTCATCCAGCCACATCAGCGTTACCAGGGGGGCGGGGGCCAGCCCGACCGGGTGAGGCGAAGAGGTCAAGGAAGGCCTATTTTAAGCAGGGGATCATTATACTTGAAGTAGGGGACCATTGCTGTTGTTTCTGCCTCGGCATTGCATAAGATCGAACCAGCCCCCCCTACGGCATCAACGTCGCTCCCAGGCGCACCCGCGAGCCCTGGTCGCCGCCGATGACCTCAATGCCGGCGCGGATGCGCTCGCGCAGGGCGCCCACATGGCTGATGATGCCGATCAGACGACCGCCTTCCCGCAGGCGGTCGAGTTCGTCCATCGCTAGTTGCAGGTTGTCGGGGTCGAGGCTGCCGAAGCCCTCATCGACAAACAGGGCATCGAGGTGGACGCCGCCGGTGTGGGCCTCCACCGTGTCGGCCACCCCCAGGGCCAAGGCCAGGGATGCCTGGAAGGTTTCGCCGCCCGAGAGGCTGCTCACCTCCCGCTCCTCGCCGGTGAAGGCATCCAGCACCCGCAGGCCCAGGCCGGCCTGGCGGCCGCCCCGGCCGCCGCCATCGCTGAGGCGCAGTTCGTAGCGGCCGGAGGTCATCGTGTCGAGCCGCTGGTTGGCGTACTGGCAGATCTCGGCGAGGTAGGCCGATAGCACCCAGCGCTGCAGCGAGATGTAGGGGGCCAACTTGCCGTTGCAGCGGTCGGCGATGGTGCTGAGACTCTGGGCCTGCTGTTGCTGATCGGCCAGGGCTGCGGCCTGGCGGCGGTGCTCACCGCTGAGGCGGCTGAGGTCGTCGTGGCTGCCGCGGGCCTCACTGTGGCGCTCCAGGGCGGCGGTGCGGGCCTGGTCGGCGGCGGTTGCCGCCGCCTCGGCAGCAGCCGTATCGGGCCGTTGCTCGGCCACTGTCGCCAGTTCGGGGGCCGCCAGCAGGGCCCGCTGGCTCTGCAATGCCTCCTGGTAGGCGTTGATCTGCTGGCTCCAGCTCTGGCGTTGTTCGGCGGACCGCAGGGCCGCTGCCAGGGCTGCGCCATCGTCAAAACCAGCGGCCAGCAAGTCCTGGGCCAAGCGCTGCTCGGCCTGCTCCCGGCGGCTGGCCAGCCGCTCGCTGACCTCAGCGGTTTTGGCCAGGGCCGCCAGGGCCTGCTCCAGGGGCTCCCAGCCGGCCAACACCTGGCGGGGGGAGACAATTTGCTCGCCCAGTTCTGCCGCCAGCTCGGCCTCTAGGACCAGGGCCCGCTGGCCTTCGGCGGCCCTGGTCTGGGCCAGCAGCGCGCTGCTGGTGGTGGCCACGGCAAGGGAGGCCTCGTTTTGGCGGATCTGCTCGACCTGCTGCGCCAAGACCTGCTCCAGCTGGGGCCGCTGGGCGGCCTGGTCCCTGGCGTTGGTGAAGGCTTGCAAGGCCTCCAGGGCCGAGGCACGGGCGGCGCTGGCATCGGCGGCGGCCCCGCCGGCTTGCTGCGCCAAGGCCTTGTTTTGGGCCTGGAGGGCGACCAGGGCCACGGCCGCCTGCTGCAGGGCCGTGCTGGCCTGCTGCTCGCTCGCCTCAGCGGTCTCTAGGTCGCCGGGGGCCACCGCATCGGCGGCGGCACGGGCGGGCTGGGGGTGGTGGCCGGATCCGCATACGGGGCAGGGTGATCCGGGCTCGAGGGCCCTGGCCAGGCGGGCGGCCATGCCGTTGAGCTGGCGCTGGCGGAGCTGCTGCAGCACTGTTTTCGCCGCCGCGCCATGGCTTTCGGCCCGCTGGCAGGCCTGCAGCGCGGCGGTTTCGGCAGCTTGCCCCGCCACCAGCTCGCCGGCGGCATTGGCACGCTGGTGGGCCGCCTTGGCCGCCTGTTGCAATCCCTCCAGCCGGTCGGCGGCGGAGCGGGCCGCCTGCAGGGCCGCCTCAGCGGCCTGGCGTAGCTGCTGCAGCTCCTGCCGTTGCCGTTCGGCCTGTTGGCGCCGGGCCTCGGCCTGCTGTTGCTGCTGGTCCGCCTGCTCGGCCCGCTGGCGGCAGAGGTCCGCTTCGCGGGCCTGCTTGTCCAGCCGCTCCAGCTCCACCCGCCGCGCCGCCAGGGCCGTGCGGGCCCGCTGCAAGTCGGCTGCCGCCGGCAGCTGCAACAACCCCAGGGCCATCGCCCCATCGGGCAACGCCTGGGCCCGCTCCCGGGCGGTCCCCGCCCGGCCCAGATCTCGCTGGAGGGGAGCCTGGAGGTTTTGCCATTCCTGGTCTGCCTGCTGAGCCGCCTCCAGGCTGGCCCGGGCGGCCTCGGCCCGGGTGGCCGTAGCCAACTGGGAGACGAGAGCATCGATGGCCGGGGTCTGCTGCTCCAATTCGGCCAGGCGGGCGCGGCCAGTGGCGCGGCGATCAAAGCGCTCGGCCTGCTGGCTGACCTCAGCCCGATGGGCCTGGGCGGCGGCCCAGGCGCTGCTGGCCTGCTCCAGGGCCAGGCGACTGGCGTCCACCACCCGGGAAATGCGTTCCACCAGCCCATCAAGGCCGGCCTGGTCGGCGGGAATGGCCAGGTCGCTGGCCAGATCTTCGGGCAGCTCTTGGGTCAGGTTCTCGGCCAGGGCATAGGGCTGCCATTCCTGGGCCGCCTGCTGGCGCAACACCGCCAGGGCCCGGTTCTGCTCCAACACGGCGATGCGGGCCGCTTTCGCCTGCTCCTCCAGCCAGTCACTGGCTTGCTCGTGCAGCACCGTTTCAAACAACGTCTTGAGCAGCGCCTCGCGCTCCTCGGCCTTGGCGCGCAGCACCTCGGCAAAGCGTCCCTGGGGTAGCAGGATCACCTGACGAAACTGGGCGGCGTTGAGGCCGACGATTTGCTCCACCTCTCGGGTCACCTCGGTGACCTTGCTGGCGATGGCCTGGCTATCTGGCCCCACCAGCCGCTGCAGCACCGCCGTGGGTGCTTTTTCGGTGCTGCCCTGGCCCCGGGCCTTGGCGGCCGTGTGGGCCGGGCTGCGTTGCACCCGATAGCGACAGCCGCCGGCCGAAAATTCCAGCTCCACCCTGGGCACCGCCAGGGGGCCGGCGTGGTCCGAGCGCAGGTGTTTAACACTGCGATCACCCGACACCTCGCCATAGAGGGCAAAGCAGATGGCATCCAGCAGAAAGGTCTTGCCGGCGCCGGTGCTGCCGTGGATCAAGAACAATCCCTCACCGCTGAGGGCATCGAAATCGATGGCCACCCGTTCGGCGTAGGGACCAAAGGCCTCGATGATGAGCTGGTGGGGCTTCACCGCTCCCCGCTGCGGCGGGCTTGCTCTAGCGCCTGGCGCAGCAGCTCTGCTTCGGTGGCGGTGGCGTCGCGGCCCTGTTGATCAACAAAAAAAGAGGTCGCCAGTTCCAGGGGTGAGCGGGCCTGGCGAATGGTCTGGCTGCGTTGGCTGGCGCTGGAGCGTTGCACCTCGGGGGGCTGGTGGCGCAGCTCGACGGCATGGGGAAAGCGTTGGCGCAACCGGGCCATGGCCTGCAGGGGCAGGGTTTCATCGGTGAGGATCGCCCGCAGCCGCGCTGCGCGGGCCCCCTCATAGGCCGGATCGTGGCAGAGGGCCTCCAGGGTGCCTTCAATGGTCTGGAGGGGGCGGCCCACCTCCAGGGGCAACAGTTCGACGCTGGGACTGCCATCGGCGCCCAGTTGCACCAACCGCACCGACTTGCGCTGGCGCTCTTCGGAAAAGGAATAGGGCAACGGGGTGCCGCTGTAGGCCAGGCGCGGGCCATCCAGCTGCTGGGAGCCGTGCAGGTGGCCCAGGGCCACGTAATCGAAGCCGGCAAAGGCCTCGACACTGACCCGATCCAGTTGGCCGACGCTGAGTTCACGCTCCGAGTCGGAGCTCTGGCCGCCGGCCACAAAGGCGTGGGCGACCAGCACCGAGCGGCAGCCGGCCCGCGTGGCCAGATCCCGCCGGATGGCCTCCAAGGCCAGTCGGGTGACGCCCTCGTGGCTGAAGCGCCCACTGGCCTCAGCGTCTGCTCCTGGCGCTTGCTCAAGCTTTACCTCCAGTTCCTGGCGCAGCAACGGCCCATGCAGGCTGGGTTCGAGGTAGGGCAGCGGATAGACCGCCACCACCTGGCCGCCATCCTTGGGCTGCACCAGCACCGGCTCCCGCAGGCGCCCCACGTCGCCCCGGATCGTCACTCCCAGGGCGGACAGCAACGGGTCGTAGACCGAAACCCGCACATGGGAGTCGTGGTTACCGGCGATGGCGACCACGGCGATGTCGGCACGGCGCAGGCGGGCGAGGGTGGCGGTGAACAGCTGGACCGCTTCGGCGGGGGGAATGGCGCGGTCGTAGAGGTCGCCGGCGATCACAACCAGATCCACGTCCTTTTGCTGGGCCAGCTCCACAATCCGATTGAGGGCTTCTGCCTGCTCATCCAGCAGGGAACAGCCATGGAAACTGCGGCCCAGGTGCCAATCGGAGGTGTGGAGCAACCGCATCAGCGGTAGTTGGGGTCCTGGATGGCGTCAAGACGCGCTTCGGGTCGAAGGAAGCGATCCATCTGTTCTTCAAAGAAGCGGCGATTGGCCAGCAGATGGTCGGGATCGGGATCGTCGAGGGGATGGTGCAACACGGCCCGCAGGGCCTGGAGCACGGCGGAGGTGACGTTATACATGGAGCGCTGGAAAGTAACCCCAAGCTGGATAAGTTTGTCGTTGTCACCGCGGCGGTGCACGGCATAGTCAGCTTCCAGATAGGGTGGCAGAAAATGCAACATGTCCTGCATCAACAGGGTGGGGGGTATCCCAGCCGAACCGACGGGGAAGATGTCGGCGTAAAGAATACCGTAATGAAAATCAGCCTGTTTATCTGGAATCTGATGCACCTGGGCATTATAGCTTTTAGTGCCTCTAAATGGAAAACCGCGATAGAAAACAGCTTCCACATAAGGAAGGGCCGCCTCATGCAACCAGGTCATGCCCTCAGCCTTGGGCACAATCTCAAACCACTCGCCAGCAATTTGCACCTGATGGTAGATGGGTTGGCCTGCCACAGCAAAGATGCCGTTAACCAAAAACTCCATCGCCTGCTGGACGCTGGTGAGAGCACCCTCATCATAGAGATCTGACATCTCAAAGAACACCGGCGCCATCACCTCCCAGAACAGGCCAAGATTGGCGTAGTAGCTGAGTTGTTTTACCTTCTCCAGGAACATCTCCGGGAAAACCCCGTAGAGCCCCAGCAGCAGCGGATTGTTGCGGAAATAGGCCTTAATCGCCCGATCGGCATTGGCGCGATAGGCCTCCGAATCAAGATATTCGTTGAAACGGCCGCCCATGTCCTGGTGCCAGAACATGGCCTGCATGCAGGCCTCGGCAAACTCCATGTTGATGCGGTCATGCCAGAGGTGATGCCACAACTTGGGCATGGCCCCGGTTTCGCCCTTCTCCATAAACTCCAGCAGCTCGGGATGGGCCGTGGCCGCTCCGCGCCAAACCCTGAGACTGGACCCATCGCCGGCATAAGTATTAGGCCGATCCAGATACTCCTGGGGCAAGAAGTATTTGAAAGCCGGCAGCGGTTCAAGAAACACCTGCTCGGCGATATAGAGCAGATCGCGCCAATAGAAATCCATCGGCACCGCATAGGCCTTGTAGATGCCGATGATCTGCTTGAGGTTCTCCGGTGTGTCCGGCAGCATCGAGCCGCCTGCCTCCAGGCGGTGGATTATCTCAGCAAAACGATGCTCGGAGGGCGGAATCGGGCTTGGGGCCGGGGCGGTGGGCTCGACAAGGGTGGTGGGAGTCATGAAGCCAAGACCTCAAAGGTGGGGGCAGCGTCAGGAGAAGCAGAAGAAAGGGAAGAGGAAATGCTCCAGGGGGCAGGAGGCATGGTGCGCAGGGCTAGGGAAGCGGTGGTGGTTTCGCTCCAGCCGGTAAGGGCCCGGGGCCAGAGGCCCGAGGCCACCACCAGAACCGCCAGCAGCAACACCGGCGCCCGCTCCGCCCAGCTGGTGAGGGGCCAATCGGCGCGCTGGTTGTCGAGGCGCCCGAAGCCGACGCGGTTGAACAGCCGCACCGCATAGACCGCCGTAAAGCCCGAGGCGACCAGCGCCACAAGCGTGGCCTGGGGAAAGGCGCTCCAGCTGCCGACAAAAACCAGCAGCTCGGCGGGGAAAGCGGCCAGGCCCGGAATGCCGGCCGCCGCCATCAGGGCCAATAGCAGCAGGGCCATGGTCAAGGGCAGGCCCCGCAGGGGATTAAGTAGGCCAGAAAGCTCGGCAATGGTGCTGGTGCCCGTCTTGCGTTCGATAAGTCCCACACAGGCGAACAGCAGGGCCACAATCAAGCCGTGGGCGAGCATCTGGGCGACCGATCCCTGCAGACTCAAGGGGGTGGCCGCCGCTAATCCCAGCACCAGTAGACCCATGTGTCCCAGGGAGCTGTAGGCCATCAGGCGGCGGATATCGGCCTGGCCGATGGCATTGAGGGCTCCATAGATGGCACTCAAGGCACCAGCAGCGGCAATCCAGGGGGACCAGGCCACCCAGGTGTCGCCCAGAAAGCCCACCCCAAAGCGCAACAAACCGTAAGCCCCGAGCTTGGACACCACGCCGCTGAGCAACATCACCACGGGAATGGGGGACTCGGCGTAGCTGAAGGGCTGCCAGCCATGCAAGGGGGCGATCGGCAACTTGAGGCCGCAGGCCAGCAGCAGCAACGCCAGGATCCAGCGACTCTGACCGGCACTGAGCTGGGCCTGGGCCAACGACTCGTAACTGAAATCGACGCCGTTGCTGTTGAACCATCCCAGGGCCAGCACGGCGGCCAGCAGGCAGAGCCCGGAGACGGCGCCGTAGAGCACGAGGCGGATGGCGGCCCCGGCCCGCCGCCTTCCGCCCCAAATGGCCACCAGCAAGGTCGTGGGAATCAACACCAGCTCGAAGGCCAGCACAAACAACAGGGCGTTGCGGGCCAGGAAGGCCCCCACCACCCCCAGGTTGGTGGCCAGCAGCAGGCAGAAGAACAACCGGGGGCGGTTTTGGTCGATCGGGGTGACGAAAATCGCCAGCGTGGTCAACAGGGCAGCCAGCAACACCAGCGGCATGCTCAAGCCGTCCAGGCCCAGATCCAGAGTCAGCCCGAGCTTCGGCAGCCAGGCCTGGTGGAGGTCGCTGGGGGGATACCGCCAACAGAGCAGACCCAGCAGCAATTGCAACAGCGGCGCCCCAGCGGCCGCAAACCGAAGCAGGCCCGGCCGCTGCTGGGGCAGCAGCGGCAGCAGCAGCGCCATGGCCAGGGAGATGCCGGGAATAATCAACAGCAAGGGAGTGGTCATCGGCGTCGCGCAGGAATCAAACGGGTAAGGGCTGACGACAAGGCAGATCAGGGGCGGGACACCAG
>JBIIRU010000225.1:0-4739 GCA_044341355.1 Cyanobium sp.
CAATGGCGCGAAGCAAACTCAGAGGCCAAAGGCAACATTCGCGACCAAGCCACCGGCGCCCAGCTCGTTTGCCTCTCCAACCTCGAAAACCTCAACGCCTTATTTATCGGCCAATCCCTGCCGCAATCTGAACGCCTCACCCGGCTCAACCAGATCGCCATCG
This sequence comes from Cyanobium sp., assembly GCA_044341355.1. Lineage (GTDB taxonomy): Bacteria > Cyanobacteriota > Cyanobacteriia > PCC-6307 > Cyanobiaceae > Cyanobium. The sequence continues at coordinate 164 of JBIIRU010000225.1, forward strand.
AACAGATGAAACTGCTGACAGCCGATGAACGCACTCCCCAATTGCCGGAGGAGAAGGAGGAAAAATGAACGTCATCGACGACCGAGAGCGCGGAAGTGCTGGGCAACAGCAAGCCTGCCCTGAGCCTGCTCGCGGTGAGCCAGCCGAATCCGTCGAACGGGGCGCTGCTATGAAGAAGGGCTGGCAGACAAAGACGCTGGGTGACATCTGCGAGATGTATCAGCCGAAGACCATTTCAGGAAAAGACATGGTAGAGGATGGGGCATATCCGGTCTATGGCGCGAACGGCGTCATTGGTCGTTACAACCAATTCAATCACGAAGAGCCCCAGCTTCTTATCACCTGTCGCGGCGCGACGTGTGGCTCGGTCAACATCTCCGCACCACGCTCATGGGTTACCGGCAATGCGATGGTGGTGCGACCAAAGAACGAGTCACTAGAGATGCGCTATTTGGAATATCTTTTCCTTGGCGGAATAGATATTTCTAAAGCCATCACGGGGGCAGCGCAGCCTCAAATCACTCGGACAAACCTAGAGCCGCTTGAAATATCCTACCCCGAGTCGCCTGCCGAGCAGCAACGAATCGTCGCCCTGCTCGACGAAGCGTTTGCGGGCCTCGCCACCGCCAAAGCCAACACTGAGCGTAATCTTCGGAGCGCTCGCGCGATCTTTGAGAGTCATCTTCAACATGTCTTCAGTCAGCGAGGAGAGGGGTGGGTCGAAAAGAGCTTGAAGGAAGTCTGTGAGAAGATCACAGATGGAACGCACCAAACTCCCAAGTATTTTAGCGAAGGTATAGTATTCCTGTCATCCAGAAACGTGACAAGCGGAAAGATTGACTGGGGCAACGTAAAGTATATTGATAATGCCCAACATCTTGAAATGCATAGACGGGTCGCTCCGCGGCGGGGCGACATCTTGTTGGCGAAAAATGGAACGACAGGTGTAGCGGCGATCGTGGATCGCGACACTGTGTTTGATATATATGTCAGTTTAGCTCATATTCGCCCGTTGCCAGTTATTAGGCCGCAGCTTTTGTTGCATTTTATCAACTCACCAGTCGCGAAAGTGCAGTTTAATCAAAGATTGAAGGGGGTCGGTGTTCCTAATCTTCATTTGGAGGAGATCAGGGAAGTTCGCCTTCATTTCCCAGAAGACTTGATGGCTCAGGACCGTCTAGTTGCAGAGGTGGATAAATTGTTGGCAGAAACCCAACGCCTCACCCGCATCTACGAACGCAAACTCGCCGCCCTGGAGGAACTGAAGAAGTCCCTGTTGCACCAGGCATTCAACGGCGAGCTCTGAGCCGTGGTTGTCGTCAACAGTTTTTCCTTCACGGCCGTCACCGATGCCCTAACGGCCCAGCCACTTCAGAAGCGCGTTGATAGCGGGGCGGGGTAAAGAGAACGATGAAGTCGGCGGGCTCAACTGCCGACCAAGCGGTCGTAGTCCGCGTGGGTGCCGATCCAGAACCAATGCACGCCATCGGCGGTTGGCAGACCAAGTGTGCGGTACTGCAGCCCGACTCGGGCGCTGTAGATCCTTTGGCCCGCCAGCAACTTGAAATGGTGCGAGGGGTGCTTGGGGTCCGCCTTGAGCAGCCTGAAGTTCTTGTCGGCAAGATCGCGAACATCAGCAGGCAAGGCCCCGTAGCAGCGCCAGAACCTGCTCGATGCCGTGTGGTTCACAAGGAGCGGCGGGGCTGGCTTCGGTAGTCGTCTTCGGCTTCTTTCAGCAGGGCGTCCAGCTTGCCTGCGGTGAGGTCGGCTTCCAGCTGGCGATCCCAGGAGAAGGCATCGAATTCCGCAAACCAGCGCCTGAACTCTGCCAATGCGGTGGGATCCAGGGCTGCAACCGCCTCCTCCAGAGCTTTGAGTTCGGGCATCACCTGGCGCCATCCAACGCACGTTGATGGATTCTGACTCCTTTGGCAGCTGCGGTGCCGTGCAAAAACATCCCCTGACCACCACTCCCCCGATCACGGTGGTGGGCATTGATGTGGGCGGCGCCCGCAAGGGCTTCCATGCTGTGGCCCTCCGCGATGGCGTCTATGCCGGCCAGCTGCGTAGCCGGGATGTTGAAGAGCTCAGCCACTGGTGCCGCAGCGTGATCGGCGCCAGCGCGATTGCCATCGATGCCCCCTGCCGCTGGAGCACCACTGGCCACGTCCGACCCTGCGAACGGGAGTTGATGCAGCAGGGCATCTTCTGCTTCGCAACACCCAGCCGCGAGAAGGCCGAACAGCATCCCAGCGGCTACTTCGACTGGATGCGTCGCGGGGCTGATCTCTACCAGGCCCTGGTGGATTCCCACCCGCTGCTCACCAACCTGCCATGCCCTGGCCAGCGCTGCTGCTTCGAAACCTTCCCCCATGCCATCACCTGGCATCTGCGGAACGGGGAGGCCAAGGCTCGCCAGAAGCGGCCGCAGCGCACGGCCCTGCTCACCCAGGCCGGCATCAGCACCGCACCGCTCACCAGCATCGACCTGATCGATGCCGGGCTCTGCGCCCTCGCAGCCCATCGGGTTGCCAGCGGGGCAGCCTGCCTTGCCTTTGGCGAACCGGACACCGGCCTGATCGTGGTGCCCGCACGACCTGGTGCCAAGTGCGAGACGGGCCTGGATCGGGCAGACTTGGCGGAATGACGCCCTCTGCCCGCCCCTCCAGCACTTCCTACGTGGTGGATGAGCCGCTGCTGCGCACGATTGCGGCCGAGATCCAGGCGACGATTCCCGGCGCCGAGGTGCGCCTGTTTGGCTCCCGCGCCCGGGGCAACGAGCGGCCCGATTCAGACCTGGATCTGCTGGTCACCGTGCCCGATGAATGGTTGGCGGCCCATTCGCGGTTTGAGGAAACGGACGCCCTGGGTTGGAAGTTGGCCCATCACCGGCTGCCCATTGAGTTGTTGCTCTACTCCGCCAGTGAAGTGGAGGAGCGGCGCCATGGACGTCAGAACGTGATTGCCGAGGCGTTCCGATATGGGCGCCGGCTGGATCCTGCGGAGCCGCTGAATGGCCCCGGCTGAAACTGCGACCGGCTTTCTGCACATCGCGCACCGCGACCTGCGCACCGCGGTGGCCATGGTGGATGTTTCGCTCTTTGAGGAAGCCACCTGGGGATTTCATCTGCAGCAGGCGATCGAGAAAGCACTGAAGGCATGGCTGCTGGTGCTCACGCCAGAGCAGCCACCCTTCAGCCACAACCTCAGGCTTTTGCTTCAGATGCTGCTCGACCAGGGCGCCGCTGTGGAGCCCTTCGTTGGCCTCAGCCGCTTCACCCTGTATGCCGTGGTGTGGCGCTACGACGAAGATCCGGATCTGGAGAATCTTGACCGAGCTGTTTGGAACCAGCTCTGTGCGGATTTGCTCAATCACGTGGGAAGCTTGCTGCCATGAACGAGGCCGAAACCCGCGCTGAGTTGATCGATCCGCTGCTGGTGGCGGCCGGTTGGGGCGTAGTGGAGGGCAGCCGCATTCGCCGCGAGTTTCCTATCGCTCCCGGGCGCATTGAAGGAGGTGGCCGCCGCGGCAAGTCCCTCAGCGCCGACTACGTGCTCAGCTACCGCAACACCGCCCTGGCGGTGGTGGAGGCCAAGGCCGATTCCCTGCCGCTCACCGAGGGGGTGGGCCAGGCCAAGGAGTATGCCGCCAAGCTCCAGCTGCGCTTCACCTACGCCAGCAACGGCAAGGGCATCTACGCCATCGACAGGGAAACGGGCGAGGAGGGGGAGGCCGAAGCCTTCCCCACGCCCCAGGAGTTGTGGCAGCGCACCTTCGCCGAAGAGAACGCCTGGCGTGATCGTTTCGCCTCCATCCCCTACCCCGACAAGGGCGGCAGCTGGCAGATCCGCTTCTACCAGGAGATCGCCGTGAAGCGGGTGCTGGAGGCGATCGCCGCCGGCCAGAACCGCATCCTGCTCACGCTGGCCACCGGCACCGGCAAAACCTCGATCGCCTTCCAGATCCTCTGGAAGCTGTTTGCCGCCCGCTGGAACCTCAGTGGCGAGCCCACGCGCCGGCCCCGCATCCTGTTTCTGGCCGACCGCAACAACCTCTCCGATCAAGCCTTCAACGACTTCACCGCCTTTGCCGCCTTCGAGGAGAACGCCCTGGCGCGGATCGAACCCGATGAGCTACACAAAAAGGGCCGGGTGCCCACCAACGCCAGCGTCTTCCTCACCATCTTCCAGACCTTCATGAGCGGCCCAACGGTGGACGGCAAGCCCTCCCCCTGGTTTGGCCAGTACCCGGCCGATTTCTTCGACTTCATCGTGATCGATGAATGCCATCGGGGCGGAGCCAACAACGAATCCACTTGGCGCGGCATCCTCGAGTACTTCGCACCTGCCGTGCAGCTGGGCCTCACCGCCACCCCCCGCCGCGCCGGCAACATCGACACCTACGCCTACTTCGGCGATCCGGTGTTCACTTACTCCCTCAAGGAGGGCATCAACGACGGCTTCCTCACCCCCTTCCGCGTCAAGCAGATCACCACCACTCTCGATGAATACGTCTACACGCCCGATGACACAGTGCTTGAAGGTGAGATCGAAGCCGGCAAGCTCTACAAGGAAG
>JBIIRU010000226.1:0-4730 GCA_044341355.1 Cyanobium sp.
TCGAATTCCCTGCCACCCCTCCGGAGGCCTGATGTCCCTGCCTCTCTCCCAGCTGAATGCGCTGTGGGGTCCGCCCCTGGCCAGGGTCGATACCGGCAACGCGATCGAGCGCGTAAGTACCGACAGCCGTAGCGAGCTCACTGGGGCGCTGTTCGTACCCCTGGTGGGTGACCGTTTTGATGGCCACAGTTTTTTGTTGGCTGCCATGGAGACGGCAGGGGCTGCCGTGGCCCAGCAGGGGCGGATCACACCAGAAATGGTGGCCAGGGCTGGGGAGTTGGGCAAGCCGCTTTGGGCCGTGGCGGATACCCAGCTGGCGTACCAGCAGCTGGGCCGTCTCTGGCGTCGTCACCTGGGCGCGCCGGTGGTGGCGGTGACCGGGTCGGCGGGGAAGACCACAACCCGTGAATTGATCCGGGCTGTGCTGGCTCCACTGGGGCCCGTGGTGGCAAGCAGCGGCAACGAAAACAACGATGTGGGCGTGCCGTTGACCCTGCTCAAGGGGGACACCACCACGGCGGCCTACGTGGTGGAGATGGGGATGCGGGGGCTGGGCGAGATTGAGCGACTTAGCCTCTGCGCCGAGCCCGATGTGGCCGTGATCACCAACATCGGTACAGCCCATATCGGCCGGCTCGGCAGCCGCGAGGCCATTGCCCAGGCCAAGACGGAAATCACAGCTGGCCTGGCGCCCCGGGGACTGGTGGTGATCCCGGCGGGGGATCCCCTGCTGGAAGGGGCCCTGGCCTGCGGTTGGCGGGGCCGGGTGCGAAGGGTGGCTTTGGCCGATGAGGTCAGCGGTTTCGATGCCGCCCTGCCGGCGGCCGACCTGGTGGGGAGCCTGGAGCAGGGCCAGCAGTTGCGGTTCGAACAGGGTCCGTTGCTGCCCTTGCCCCTGGAAGGTCGCCACAATGCCCGAAACTTTCTCCTGGCCCTAGCGGTGGCCCAGGAATTGGGCGTGCCATTGGCAGAGCAAGGGGCAGCGCCCTGGGCCGTGGCGGTGCCGGGGGGACGCAGCCGCAAGCTGCAAGTGGCGGGAATCGAGGTGCTGGATGAGACCTACAACGCCTCTCCAGAGTCGATGCTGGCGGCGTTGGAGCTCTTGGCCCACCAGCCCCTGGCGGCCGACGGCCGACGTTATGCCGTGCTCGGCACGATGCTGGAATTGGGGGAGCACAGCCTGGCGTTGCACCGGCAGGTGGCGGAACGGGCCAAGCAGTTGCGTCTGGATGGTCTGGTGATCGTCGATGCGGGTGCCGAGGGTGAAGCGATGCAAGCCGCCGCCGCAGGCCTAGCGCGGCTGGCAAGGGTGGCTGAGCCGGAGGCTGCGGCCGTACCCCTGGGGTCCTGGCTCTGCCCCGGGGATGTGGTTTTGCTCAAGGCCAGCCGGGCCGTCGCCCTTGAACGCCTGCTGCCGCTTCTCGGCTGCAGCGATGACAGGCCATGAGCCTGGGGTCATGATCGACCTGGATGTCCCCGACGGGCAAACCAACCCAGGCTGAAAACCAGCGCCATCGCCAGGTAGCCCAGGGCCCAGGAAGATCCGTGCCCCCAGCCCGGATCCAGGACCGTGTCACCTGCGGTGAAACGCCAGGCATGCAGCAGCCCGACCCAGGACCCGGCCGCGGCCACCAGGGCGCAGAGGGCCGCCGCCAGGAAGCGCTGCTCAATCAGGTAAACCAGCATTGCCGCCAGCAACATGGCGGCCACGATCTGTCCTTGCTCTAAGGCGAAGGCCCCCGCAGCCCAGACATCGGCCGCCCGAAGCGGTTCGAGCAGGGCCGGACTAAACGGTTGGCCGGGTGTGCCGGCTCCGCCGGCCCGCAATCCCGATTTCAGCAGCATCGAACCCCAACTGGCCAGGCCGGGCAGCAGACCCAGCACCACCGCCGGTGCATGGTGGCTGGGAGTGGCCTGGAAGGCCTGGGCAGTCATCACCATGCCGATGTAAAGCACGATCGCCATGCCCGCCTCAATCGGCACCACCTGGCCCACCAGACCCATCACTCCCAGGAGGCATAACAATCCCATCACCACCCCATTGAGCCAGGCGTAGCCCAGGCGTGCCCCCATCGCCTTCCAGCCCGGGTGACCGATGTAGAGCGTGGTCGGGAAGCACGACCCCAGGCCGGCCACGGCGATCGTCGCCAGGCCGTTGATCAAAAGCGAACTGCGCACGGGGTAGCGGTCGCCGGCCGCCTCGGCGCTTTCCAGGTTTTGCAGGGAGCCCAGCACCGTAAACAGTCCCATGGGCACCGTGACCCCAATCCAGGGCAGCAGCTGGTTGCGAGCCGCCCATAGGTCGCCAAGCCGGAGCTGGGGCAGGTGCAAGCCAACGGCTGCCTGGTTGGCCTGCCAGGTGGGTGCATCAATTTGGATGAGGCCGGTGGCGCCGGCCAGGGCCACCCCCACCAGCACCGCCAGCAAGCCCCCTGGCAGTGGTAACCGCACGTCGCCGTAGTAGGCCAGCAGCACCACAGCCAGCACCGCCAGTCCCACCACCGGCACCGCATAGGTGCGCAGCAAGAAGCCGAGGCTGATGTATCCCAGGGCGATGCCCGCCAGGGTGGAGAGCAGGGCGGCGCGCGGCAGCCAGCGGCGCAGGGGGCCCACCACAAACGATCCCACCGTCTCAATCAGGCCCGAGGCCAGGCAAGCCATCAGGCCGGCCTGCCAAGACAGTCGCACCGCCTCAGCTTCCGTCAACCCCTGGCCCAAGGCCGCCAATTTGACGGGCAGCATCACCAGAAACACGAAGGCAAACAGGCTCACCGTGTTGATGCCAAAGGGCAGGGCCGTGCGGTCGCTGTTGCCATCCAGGACGGCCAGGCGCCGCGCCTGGAGGGCATAGGCCAGGTTGCCGGCCACCAGGGACAGCCCCGTAGCCGGCAGGATGACGCCAAAGATCAAGCTGTCTGGATAGCCCAGGACCGCCCTACCCAAAGAGACGATCAGCAGCAGCTGGATCAGGTTGTCAAGTGCCAGTCCCAGGAAACCATCCAGGTCGCCCGACACCCACCAGCGGGGGCCGGTGGCGGGGGCGTGGGGGAAGTCGGCCATTACCCGGCGTGCTGGAGAGTTGGCGGCCAAAATAAGCGCTGTCTGCTGGCCTTTTCAGTGGCCGCTGCGTCTATGGAGCGGCAAGCTGGAGGGGGCCAACAGGTCTGCCGCGATCGCCAACCTCAATGCGACGCTGGCGTTCAAGCGGACGCCACCCGATCCGGAAGCAGCACGCCATTGAGGTGGTCGCACTCGTGTTGAACGATCCGCGCTTCAAAACCCTCCACTTCCCTTTCGATCCGTTGACCGCAAGCTGAAAGAGCAATCAAATGCACCCTGGAGGCCCTCAGCACCGGCAGCCGCATTCCCGCCACACTTAAACAGCCTTCCAATGCCTCGGTTTGATCGCTGCCAACCGGGGACCATTGCGGATTGATCAGGATGGTCTCGGGGATGGGGGGTGCATCTGGGTAACGCGGGTTGCGGGTAATGCCAAAAATCACCACCCGCAGGGGCACGGCGATCTGGGGAGCCGCCAGGCCGGCGCCAGCACGGGCAGCCATCGTGTCGCGCAGGTCGTCGATCAGGGCAGCAAGTTGGGCAGTGCCCAGCACTTCAGACGCCACGGCGGCGCTGGGCTGGCGCAAGCGGGGATCGCCGAGTTGCAGGACGGGGCGAACAGCCATAACCAAATTTTAATGGAGATATGGGGTAATTCCTGCCAGGGCGGTTTTACGCCTGGGCGCCATCGGGACTGGCGATAGGGTTCGTGGGCCCGTGGCCTCTCCATGACTCTCCCCCTTGCTTTTCTTGATGGTGGCTTGGACATGGCAACCATCCAGGACGTGCTCGGGCGCTGGGGCTATCTGGTGATTTTCGCAGCCATGTTGCTGGAAAACGCTGGCCTGCCCTTACCCGGGGAAACGGTGACCCTGCTGGGCGGTTATGCGGCCGGCAGTGGCCAGTTGAATCTTTTGGGGGTGATGGGAGCGGCGGCCGGTGGGGCGATGTTGGGGGACAACATTGGTTACTGGGTGGGCAGGCGCTTGGGCTGGGGTTTGATCTTGAAGGTTGGCCGCTGGCTCGGCCAATCGCCGGCCCAGCTGGAGAAACTGCGCGACCAGTTCCTGCGCCACGCCGGCAAATCCGTGCTGCTTGGTCGCTTCGTTGCCGTGCTGCGGGTGGTGGCCGGCCCGATGGCTGGGGCCGTCGGCATGCCCTATCCCAAGTTTTTGCTCTGCAACGTTGCCGGGGCCACGCTCTGGGCCACCACCATGGTCAGCCTGGCCTGGCTGGGGGGCCGCTGGATTCCCGTCGAACGGATGGTCAAGGGGGTCGTCGAATTTGGCCTGGGCGCCCTGGTGCTCGTGGCCTTGATCGTGCTGCTGCCCCGGCTATTGAGTCGCTTTGAACAACAGGAGCTCGCGGGCGAACCACCAACGCCTGAATCATGAGGGCGACTGGGGCCGTTTAGGCAGCGAAGGATGATGCGTTTCTCCTTTTCTGCCTGAACCGATGCCCCAGCGCTATTTGCGCTACCTCATCTTCCCGCTGATCTGCTGTGCGGCGGGTCTGGCGATCGTGATGGGCTGGCTGGGTGCCAGCGCCGCCTGGGTCACCCTGGTGTTGCTGGTGCTGGAGATCTCGCTTTCCTTTGACAACGCGGTGGTCAATGCCCGTGTACTGGATAAGTTGACCCCAGCCCAGCAGCGCTTTTTCCTCACCTGGGG
>JBIIRU010000227.1:0-4725 GCA_044341355.1 Cyanobium sp.
GCGCTGCGGTTTGAGCTGCTGCTCTACGAACCCAGCCGCCTCGCCCTGGAGGCCGGGGATCGGCGCCTTTGGCCCTGGCGCTGGCCCATCAACCCCCTCAGCATGGCCGCCCTGGCCCTGGCGGCGCGGCTGGGGCTGGTGGGACGCCTGCGGCTGGCCCATCTGCGTGGCGCCGGCCGGGCCCTGCGGGTGCTGGCTCGCCATGGCCGCCAACTGGAGTTGCTCGACGACGGACTCGACCAGTACCGGTTGCAGCCGCGGGCCCTGGATCCCCTGATATTTGCCGCCGGCATCCCCTGCTGGTTGTTTTCGGATCGTCCGGCCCATCGCGCCCCCTGGTGCGCCCGTTTCGACTGCCGCGAGCTGGGCCCCCTCTATGGCACTCCTGCCGCTGCGGATGGTCTCGCGCCCGGGCCGCCGGGGCCCGTTCAGGCCGTTGCGGTCAGGCCCCCCTGGCAGCCTTCCCCCTTCCGCACATTGATCGTCGATTCGCCTGGGGTCGAGCGGCTGGTTGATGAGGCTGAGCACTGGCCCCACCCCTGGCGGCTGGTACCCCATCCCGTGGCGGCGAAACGTCACTGGAGCGGGCCCCTGGCGCCCGGGGACCACACCCTGGGCAGCCCCCCCGAGGCGGCGCTGCGGGGGTTTGGGGGGGTGGTGGTGGTGGGCGAAAGCCTGGTGTTGCTCGCCGCCCTGTCCCTCTGCGGACCCGGCGTCAAGTTGGTCGTGGCGCTTCCCAGGCACACGGATGCAAATTTGTGGCGCCTGATACGGGCTGAGGCGGCGCGGGATACACGGCTTTGGCTGCTGTCGGATTTTAATAAAATTTGAATGCGTAATTCATGCCTGGCCTTTCGTCCTCGTGGCTGCGTTAGTCGGCCGCGCTGGCCTATCAGGGGCGCTGGTTGGTTTGTCTTGAGCCCAATCCGGCGGCTGCGCCGGAGCGGCGGTAGGCGGCCCTGGTCAGCCCAAACGAGAGGGCGGACCAGGCGCCATAGGAAGCCAAACCCACCACCAGGGAGCTGGAAAAAGGCCTCGGCAGTCGCTCAAGCAGGGCGGCGGTCAGGAGGCTGACCAGCATGCCGAGCGATTGGATGGCGAGGTATCGCACCAAAAGGGAACGGCTGAAGCGCACCCGAAAGCTGACGCGGGCATGCATGACCGCATTGAAAACCAGGCAGATTCCCCCGGCCAGGCTGATAGCCACCATGTTGGAAAGTCCGGCACGCACCGCCAGGGCGAACAGGCCCAGATACAGCAGCTCCCCACTGCCCCCCACCAGCAGGAAGCGCAGCAGACTTGAATCCAGTCCACGCCGCACTAAGGCCCAAGGACGGCTGGTCATGGCCGCCGGGCAAGCAGCATCAAGGAGCTGCCCCAGGGCAGGGGCAGGCTGCTGGAGACTCGCTCTTCCCATTGCAGCAAGCTGATCAGCAGGTTGTTGATCCAGATGGGCGGCAAGGTCAGATCGGAATTCTGGTTGTCGTCTCCCTCCGGCAGCAGCCCTTCCAGCCGGGTCTGCAGCCACAGCAGGGGCGTCAGCCAGGAATTCCAATAGGACACCGATTCGGGCTGCAAGCCAACGGCCCGCACCTGACGGCCCAGCCCGTCGGCCAGGTACCGGCGTCCGCCCATCACCCGTCGATCGTGGCGCCGCTCCAGGCAGGGCATGGCCGCCACATTGATCAACAGCAAGCCCCCCGGGCGCAGCATCGCCGCCATGCCGGCCAGGGCCCGGGGTGGATCGACCTGGCGGTGGTACAGCACATCCAGGGAGATCACGGCGTCATAGAGAGCGTCCCCCACCGGCAGCTCATTGACAGACCGCTCGGCCACCTGCAGCCCCCGCTCGCGGGCTTAGGTCAGGGCCAGGGGATGGAGGTCGCAGCCAGCGGTGCAGGCAATGCTCGCCTGGGCCTGCAGTTCAGCCAACATGCCGCCGGTGCCACAGCCGGCGTCAAACACCTTCAGGGCATGGCCCTGGCGGCTGGCTTCCCGCTGGAGTCGCTCCACCACCCGCCGGCGCAGGCTGCGATACCACCAATGCCGCTGCTCCAGGGCGGCGAGCACGTGATATTCCTGATCCTGCATGGACAGTTCCGATGGCCGCGGCCATCATGCTTGGCCTTGGGGCTACTAAGGGGTTTCGATTACCCACACTCCCGCAGCACTTCCAGCACCTGGTTGGCGCTGGTCCGCCAGTCAAAGCCCGCGGCCCGGCGGGGTCCCGCCGCCGCCAACCCGGCTGCCAAGGCCGGCTGCCGCAGCACCTGGTCCAGGGCCGCGCTGAGGGCGTCGCTGGAGCGCGGATCCACCAGCAGGCCCGCGTCCCCCACCACCTCCGGCAGGGCGCCGGCCCGGGCGGCCACCACTGGGGTCCCGCAGGCCATGGCCTCCAAGGCCGGCAGGCCAAAGCCCTCCCAGAGGCTGGCCAGCACCAGGGCCTGGGCGCGATTCAGCAGCTGCAGGCGCTCCCCATCGCTGACCCAGGGCAACCAGTCACAGCGCCCGGCGATGCCCAGTTCCTGGGCCAGGGCCTGCAGGCGGGGCGTGTAGCGCCGGTCATGGGGGCCCACCAGCTTGAGCCGCAAGGGGCCGCCGGGATCCTTGACCCTGGCGAAAGCCCGCAGCACCCGGTCCAGGTTCTTGTGGGGGTCGTGGCGGCCCAGCACCAGAAAAAATGCCTCCCGCCGCAACCCCAGCGGTCGCAGTAGGCCCGGATCGAAGCCCAGCCGGATCGGCACCAGGCGCCGGGCCGGCACCCCCAGGCGCCCATGCACCTCCCGGGCGGTGGCTTCGGAGTTGCACAGCACCCGCACCGCCCGGTGCAGCACCAGGGGCACATAGGCCAGGTGGTAGGCCAGTAGCGGCGAGAGTTGGGGGTAGCGCAGGGGCAGCAGGTCGTGGGCCAGCACCACCGAGCGCACGCCCCGCAGCAGGGGGGCTTCCGGCAGTGGCGAGAGCAACAGGGGCGCTCCACTGGCCCGCAGCAGCCTCGGCAGTTCGTTCTGGGTCCACAGCAACCGCCGCCAGTGGCCCTGGCGCCCGAACTCGGGGGAGAGGTTGGCGGCAATCGGCAGGCTGTGGGGCCGATCACCGCCCAGGGGGTCCAGCAGGGGCACCAGGGCGGGATCGAGGGCATTCACCAAGTCGCGGGCCACGACACCGATCCCGGTGGGGCGCTGGCCCAGATAGCTGCCGTTGAACAGGGCCAGCGGAGAGGGGTCCCTCATCGCTGGCTGGGTTGGGGGCCCAACGCTGGGCCGATCCCCTGCAGCACCGCCAGGCTGCGGCGGGGTTGCAGGGGAAGGCGCAGCAGGGTGAGGGCCAGCAGCCTCAAGGTGCGCAGCAGTAGCACCCAGGGAGGGCAATGGCGCCGCAGAAAGCGCAGATAGCTGATGGTGGAGAGGCGCCGGCGCAGGGGTTCCCCCGCGTTGGACCCCTGACCGCGGTGGTGGCGCACGCTGGGTTGGGGCAGCCACACCACTGGGGCGCCCCTGGCCGATAGCCGCAGGCAGAGGTCCATATCTTCGTAATACAGAGGAAAGGCGGGGTCGAAGCGGGCGGGCGGCTCGTGGGCGCTGGGCCGTAGGGCCAGGCTGCAGCCGCTCAGCCAGTCGACCGCCAAGGCCCTCCCTGCGCTGAGGGCGGTCGCCTCCACACGGCGGGAGCGGAAACGCATGCCCGGGTCGATCCAGCCCCCACTGGCCTCAAACCCGCCAAGGTCATCGAGCACCGCCGTGCCCACCACGGCCCGCTGGGCCAGTTGGGCCAGCTGTTGTCCCAATTGGCCCAGTTCCTCGCCGCCCGGTAGGCGAGTGTCGGGATTGAGCAACCACACCCAGCCGTCCCAGCCCTGGGCCGCCAGCTGGTTGAGGGCCCGGTTGCAGCCCTCCCCGAAGCCATCCCCTTCGTTGCCCCTCAGGCGCCGCAGCACCAGGTTGGCGGCCAGGTCGCTTGGGGGCTGGGCGGCGGCCCGCAGCGGTTCCAGGTCCAATGGGGCCGACAGCGGACTGTTGTCGACGAGCAGCCAGAGCTGGGGCGGTTGGCGTTGGCGGGCCAGATCCCGGGCCAGGGCCGGCAGCACCGCTTCGCTGTGGTATGCCACCGTGACAATTACCAGCTGCAGCGGCGGCGGCCCTGGCGGCGGCTCGGGGGGATCCGTGGCCGCCGGCAGGGGCTGGAGCGGGGACACGGCAGCGAAGGGGTGGGGGTGGGATGGGGGAAAGTGGAGCGGGCCCGGGGCCTACGGGCCTTTCAGCTCAGCTTCGCAGCCCGGCCCCCTCTCTGCCATGCCCCCACCCCTTGCCGATGCGCCGCCCAACGCCGCTGGGTCCGGCTGTCCAATCTGTGGGCTCCAGGCCGATCCCCTGGCCTGGCAGGTCGATGGCATCGCCCGCTTCGGCAGCGGTTGGGTTTTGCGCCACCATCCGGCGCCGGCGCCCCTGCTGGGCTGGTTATTGCTAGACAGCGGCCGCCACCTGGGCGGCCCCGCCGACTTCTCTGAAGCCGAGGCGGCCACGTTCGGCGAGGCCCTGGCCCGCAGTTGTGGCCTTGTGCGCCAGCTCACCGGTTGTGAGCGGGTGTACGTGATCGCCTTCGGGGAAGGCGCCCCCCACCTGCATGTGCACCTGATCCCGCGCCATGGCGCCGAGGCCGCCAGCAAGGCCTGGCGGGTGGCGGATCTTTATCGAGCCGTTGAGGCGGCAGAACGGGCCGCCGCGG
>JBIIRU010000228.1:0-4710 GCA_044341355.1 Cyanobium sp.
CCGTAATCCTGGCCTGGTGGTGAGCCATGGGCGCCTTGAGATCCGCGTGGCGCTGCCCCTCGTGGAAGGGGCGAATCGTCACATCCCCCCCCCTCACTTGCCAATACAAAACCGCGAAAACACCCGATCCAGCACCGCCTCGGTCACGGTCTCGCCGGTGATCTCCCCCAGGGTGGATGCGGCGGCGTCCAGATCGATCGTCCAGAAATCCCAGGGCAGGCCGTCGGCGGCGGCCTCCAGGCTGCGCTGCAGGGATTCGGCGGCGGCGGCGGCCAGCTGGCGTTGGCGATCGTTGAGGGCCACCTGCAATCCCTCGCTGGCACTGGCACCGCAGCATTGCAGCAACATCTGGCCCAGCTCCGTCTCGCCGGCGCCGTTGAGGGCGCTGATGTGCACCTGGGAGGGGGGCTGGGGCCCTGCGTTGGCCGTATCTCCAGCCTCCACCACCCCAGCCTCCAGGCCGCAGCGGTCGCATTGGTTGCCCACCAACAGCAACGGCACCCCAGCGGGCACCAGGTCCCGCACCCGTTGATCGGCAGGGCCCCAGCCGGCTGCCACATCAAAGACCAGCAGCACCGCATCGGCCGCCGCCAGGGCCGCCTGGCTGCGGCCGATACCCAGCCGCTCCACCAGATCATCGGTGGCATGGATGCCGGCGGTGTCCACCAGGGTGAGGGGCACCCCTTCGAGCACCAGCTCGCTTTCGAGCAGGTCGCGGGTGGTGCCGGGCAGATCGGTCACGATCGCCCGGTCCTGGCGGCTGAGGAGGTTCAGCAGGGTCGATTTACCCACGTTGGGGCGACCCACAATCGCCACCCGCAAACCCTCGCGCAGGCGCTGGCCCTGCTCCGCCTCCCGCACCAGATCCTGCAGCTCGGCCCGCACACCCTGCAAGCCTTGAATCACGGCCTCGGGCTGCAGGGGGGGTAGATCCTCCTCGAAATCCAGCCGCGCCTCCAGTTCGGCCAGCTGGTCGAGCAAGCGCTCCCGCAACGCAGTGATGCGGCGCTGCAATCCCCCCTCCAGGCCGGCCATCGCCAGCTGGGCCGCCCGCTGGCCTCGGGCGCCGATCATCTCGGCGATCGCCTCGGCCCGGGTCAAATCGAGACGGCCATTGAGAAATGCCCTCTGGCTGAATTCCCCCGGCGCCGCCAGCCGGGCCCCGGCGTCCAGCACCGCCTTCAGCACCCTGCGCACCGCCACCAGGCCGCCGTGGCAGTGCAACTCCACCACATCTTCGCGGGTGAAGCTGCGCGGCGCCCGCATCAGCAGCAGCAGGGCCTCATCCAGCCGTTCACCGCTCTTTGGCTCCACCACATGGCCATAGAGCACCCGGTGGCTGGCCCACTCCTGCTGGCCCGGCGCCTGAAACAGCCGCCTGCCGATGGCCTCGGCCTGGGGGCCCGACAGCCGCACAATCGCCACACTGCCCTGGCCCGGGGCCACGGCGGTGGCGATGGCGGCGATGGTGTCCTCGACAGCAACCAAACCGCCCCGGGGCTCCTTAGGGTCAAATCCTTCACCTGATGTTGCAGCGCCCACAGCCTTCATGCCCCGTCTTCACCGCCAGTCTCGGCCGCCAGCGCGGCCCGTGGGCCCGGCCAGAGCAAAAGTGTTGGGCGGCCGTTGGCGCCCCTTGCGGATCTGGCGCCGCAGGTTGCACCAGAACCTGCGCAAAGCGATCACCTGGATGCGGCGCCAGGAGGGCAGCCCCCGCTACCAGGCCTGGGGGCTGGCGATTGGGGTATTCATCGGCTGCCTGCCGATCTTTGGATTACAGATGCTGGTGAGCTTGGGGCTGGCCAGCACCATGCGCGGCAACAAGTTCCTGGCGATGGCAGGCACCTGGATCAGCAACCCCATCACCAACCTGCCGCTGTTTTGGCTTAGCTATCAGCTGGGAACGCTGTTGCTGGGGCCGGGTCCGGCCGGCTTGCAGCTCAAGGATCTCAACCCCAACAATCTGGCCGGCCTGGGCTGGGCCTTCTCCATTCGGCTGATCCTGGGCTCGGTTTTGATAGGTGGGCTGCTTGCCGTAGCCAGCGGTGTGGGCTACAGGCAGTGGCTCCAACACCGCCGGCGACGGCTTGCAACACCGCAGCAGTGAGATTCGCTCTGGGGGTGGGCCTGGGCGGTTCAGGAGGCAAACCATTCAAGAATTAGTCAGCCCTGGAAACACCATCAGGTCGATGTGGCCATTGATCGGCTGGCGCCATTCGCGGAATTCGGCCGCCAGGGCGTTCTGCTCAGCCCGCAACGACTGGGATTCCAGGTCCAGCAGGCGCTGATGCACTAGGTCGAGGGTGTTGTCGATCAGCTGGGCAGCCTGTTCAGAGGTCATGTCACCGAAGGCGCAGGTACGGGAAACAATTCGATCGACGTTTTCTAGGGATGGCGCCCCAGTACGGATGTAACAGCAGACACCAGCGCCCCCGCTCCGATGGGCAGATGCTCACCGTTCAGCCCTTGCTTCAACCACGGTCCAGGCCATCCAGGCCTGGAGAGGACCCCATTCATCCTGCTGATCTATGGCCTGCCAGAGCCGCTTGATAGCATTGAGGCATAAGGCCCTTACCCATGGACATCGTCTGCACAATCGACAATAATTATATTCGGCATTGTGCCGTAATGCTGAGAACTCTTCGCGAGGGCAATCCAGAGGAAGACTTAAGTGTCTATATCATTCACGAAGCCCTAGACCCCAAAGAAAGGGCTAAATTTGTTGGGTATCTTGGCGAATTTCTGCCTTCTTTATCTCTGCTACAGGTGGAACCTCGCCTGCTCAGTAGTTTTCCCGTATCAGGCCACATCAGTATTGCCACCTATTTCAGACTACTTCTTCCATCCATCCTGCCTCCCGTCATCAACCGCGCCCTTTTCATTGATTCCGATGTGGTAATCAATGGTTCACTGCGGGAGCTATGGGAAACCCCGTTCGAGGGGCATTCCCTTGCGGCCGTAACCGATCGCAACCTAGATATGCAAAGGGAAAGGCTTGAGATGGACGCTGACTCTCCCTATTTTAATGCCGGCATGATGCTGATTGACCTCGATGCCTGGCGGAAGGCCAATATACTCGAAAGGGGCATGGCCTATGCCATAGAGAATGGAGATAAACTCAATAATTGGGATCAGGATGTTCTCAACCATCTTTTTGAAAAGCGTGTCCTGCTGTTGCACCAACGCTGGAATGCCATGTCACACCTTTGGGGTCTTGATCAAGCCTGGATGGAGGAGCGTGGTGGCATCCTCAGCCAAGAAGAGCAACAAGCCCATGATTCCCCTGCAATCATTCATTTTGCCGGTGGGGGAATGGCAAAACCATGGAATCATCGCTGCACAAATCCCTGGAAGGATCGCTACCGTCAGTTTCTAGCCCAATCGCCCTGGGCCCAGGTTCCCATGGATGACGAACCCAAGCAAATCCGATCTAGTTTGGTGCAGCGAGCCCTAAGCAAAGCCTCTCGGGCGATAGGTCGTACAAGCTAGGGGTCAATCTTGAGCCAAACCAAGTTAAGAAATCAACTACATCTACGTCGAGTCGTTTCAACCAATCCCCGTCCGGGCCAAATCCAGCACATCCGCCATCGAACGGATCTGGTCCATCGTGTCGCGCAGTTGGTTGGCGCTGTGCAATTCAACCCGTAGATCGATGCGGGCCGGCTTACCGGCACTGGTGCGTACCCGGGCATCGCTGACATTGATGCGGTGATCGGAAAGCCGGGTGAGGATATCTTTCAGCACCCCCACCCGATCGAGAACCTCAATGCGTAGCCGTACCGGGTAACGCCGTTGCTGGCCCTCCACCGGCCCATTCCAGCGCACAGGCAAGCGGCGCTCCACCGGCACTTGGGCCACGTTGCTGCAATCCTGGCGGTGGATGGTGATGCCGTGATTGCCGAGGGCAACCGAACCCACAATCGCCTCCCCAGGCAGGGGGCTGCAACAGCCTCCCAGCCGATATTCCAAACCCTCGACCCCCAAGATCGGGCTGCCACTGCTGGGCAAATGGGGCAGTGTCGCTGACTCCTTGCGGGCCACGACCCCAGCGGCCACTTCTTCGTTGCTGGGGGGCGCCGCCAACGCCTCGGTGGCCAGTCGCACCTCCTCCCGCAGCCGATTGACGACCTGCTGCAGGGTCACCCCACCAAAACCGATGGCCGCTAACAGGTCTTCGGTGCCCACCAGATTGCAGCGCCGGGACACCCGGGCAAGGGCCTCACCATTAAGCAGGGCATCGAGGCCATCGCGGCCCAACTCCCGCTCCAACATCTCAGTGCCGCGCACAATGTTGTCCTGGCGGTGACTGCGCTTGTACCAAGCACGGATCCGATTGCGGGCCGTGGGGGTGGCGACAAAATTGAGCCAATCCAGGCTGGGATGGGCACTCTTTGAGGTGATCACCTGCACGAAATCACCGTTCTTCAGCGGTGTCGCTAATGGGCAGAGGCGGTCGTTGATGCGTACCCCCTGGCAGTGGTTGCCCACCTCGGAGTGGATGCGATAGGCAAAATCAACGGAGGTTGATCCCTTGCGCAAACCCACCACATCGCCCTTGGGGGTAAACACAAACACCTCCTCATCGAAGAGATCTTCCTTGATTGAGGCCAGATAGTCGCTGCTGTCCTCGCTGCCTCCCTCTTTCTGCCAATCCACCAGCTGCCGCAACCAACTGAAGCGTTCGGCATCGCCACCGGTGGCGGCGGGAGA
>JBIIRU010000229.1:0-4704 GCA_044341355.1 Cyanobium sp.
GCATGGAAGTGATGCACGAGCGCAACGCTCACAACTTCCCCCTTGATCTGGCTGCTGCCACCGCCACCCCCGTGGCGCTGACCGCTCCCTCCATCGGTTGAGTCGGAACGGCTTACCTTGCCTTTAGTCACCCCCTTCTTCGGAAGGGGGTTTTTTTATGGGTATCTGTGTACTGCCATCGAGGACAATTCAGGCCTTGTTGGTAACGACGGGCCGGCGGCGATTGGGGAACAGCTCGCGGCACAGCGGGCAAAGGGTGCCATCGCAGCCGCGGGCGGTGCAGTGCTCCCGGCCATAGAAGATGATTTGCAGGTGCAACTTGTTCCACGCCTGGCGAGGGAACAGCCGCATCAGATCGGTTTCGGTGCGGGCCACGCTCTCGCCACTGCTTAGGCCCCAGCGCTGGGCCAGACGGTGGATGTGGGTGTCGACAGGAAAGGCCGGCACAGCGAAGGCTTGGGCCATCACCACCGAGGCGGTCTTATGCCCCACCCCCGGCAACGCCTCCAGCTCGCTGAAGCTGCGGGGCACAGTACCGCCATGGCGCTCCAGCAACAGCTCCGCAAGTCGTTTGACATGGCGGGCCTTGGTGCGGGCCAGGCCCAGCTGGCGGATGTGCGCCAGGATCGTCTGCTCGCTGAGGGCAGCCATGGTGGCCGGTGTGGGCCCTGCCATGAACAGGGCCGGTGTCACCTCATTCACCTTCTTGTCGGTGCACTGGGCGCTGAGCAACACAGCCACCAGCAGCGTGAAGGCATCGCTGTGATCGAGGGGGACTGGCGTCTCCGGATAGAGCTCCTCAAGGCGCTTCAGGATCAGGGCGGCGCGCTCCGGCTTCCTCACGGTTACTGCTTGGCAGGCGGGACGAACCTAGGAGTCATGGCCCGCTGAGCCAGAACCCATGGGCTTGGTTTGTAAGCTCGACCCAGCGCAGATCGCCCATGGGCAGCAGCTTCGGCACCCTCTTCCGCATCCACAGCTTCGGCGAATCCCACGGCGGCGGCGTCGGTGTGATCGTGGACGGTTGCCCGCCGCGGCTCGAACTCGACCTGGCGGCAATCCAGGCGGACCTCGATCGCCGCAAGCCCGGCCAGAGCAAGATCACCACCCCCCGCAAAGAGGACGACCAGGTGGAGATCCTCAGCGGCCTGCTCGATGGCGTCACCCTCGGCACGCCGATCGCGATGCTGGTGCGCAACAAGGATCAACGCCCGCAGGACTACCAGGAGATGGCGGTGGCCTTCCGCCCCTCCCACGCCGATGCCACCTACCAGGCCAAATACGGCATCCAGGCCCGTAGCGGCGGTGGCCGGGCCTCGGCGCGGGAGACGATCGGCCGGGTGGCGGCCGGCGCCATCGCCCGCCAGCTGTTGGCCCGCGCCAACGGCACCGAAGTGATTGCCTGGGTGCGGCGCATCCACGACATTGAGACGTTGGTGGATGGCCAGCGGGTGAGTCGCGACGACGTGGAGGCCAACATCGTGCGCTGCCCCGACCCAGCCACGGCGGAGCGCATGATCGAGCGCATCGAAGCGATCGGTCGCGAGGGGGATTCCTGCGGCGGCGTGATCGAGTGCGTGGTGCGCAACCCGCCGGTGGGGCTGGGGATGCCGGTGTTTGACAAGCTGGAGGCGGATCTGGCCAAGGCGCTGATGTCTTTGCCCGCCACCAAGGGCTTCGAGATCGGCTCGGGTTTTGCCGGCACCCTGCTCAGGGGCAGCGAACACAACGATGCCTTCCTGGCCACCAGCGACGGCTCGCTGCACACCGCCACCAACAACTCCGGCGGCATCCAAGGCGGCATCAGCAACGGTGAGCCGATCGTGATCCGGGTTGCCTTCAAGCCCACCGCCACGATCCGCAAGGAGCAGCAAACGATCGATTCCAAGGGCAACGCCACCACCCTGGCTGCCAAGGGCCGCCACGACCCCTGTGTGCTGCCGCGGGCGGTGCCGATGGTGGAAGCGATGGTGGCCCTGGTGCTTGCCGATCACCTGCTGAGGCAGCATGGCCAATGCCACCTCTGGTAAAGCGCTAAGGGCCCTTTAAGGCCTCAGCCCGCAGGATTTTCGCTGTTTGCTGCCAGGCCTTCGTCGGCGCTGGGGTAGCTGACGGGGATGGGGGCCGCAGGGGTGGCCTTAGGGGAGGCCGCTTTGCTGGCCGTGCTGCCAATGCTGAGGCGAGTGGCTGCCTTAGCCATGCGGCGTGCCGCCGGACTGGATGTAGTCCGCGGCTTGGCTCCATTGCTAGCGGTGCTGCGGGTCCGGGTGCGACGGGTTGTGGTGGCAGCGGCTGGAGGGGTGGCTGGTGAAAAGGTGTCCACAACTGGAGTGTCCCCAACTGGGAAGGTCTCCCCAAGGGCAGCCGTGCTGACTTCGGCAACCTCAGGGGCCAGGACTGATGCCGCCAAGGCCAGGGCCTTAGCGCTGGCTTTCGCCCTGCTACTGGCGGCTTTGCTGCGCGACGAGGTGGCTTTAGCTCTGGAGGAAGTGGAACTCACCGGCGCTGAGCTGCTGGCTGACCTGGCTGGGGCGGCACTGCGGCTTGTCCGGGGCTTGGCCGCTGCCCTGGTGGTTGTAGACCTGCTGCGGCTCGGGCTGGTGCGGCTCGGGCTGGTGCGGCTCGGGCTGGTGCGACCCTTCGGTTTGTCCGCTTCGCCAACGCCTGTTCGGGTGCGATGTGCCAAGACCAGCGCCCATTCAGCATCGCTGAGGTTGGCGGGTTTGGCCCCATGGGTTTGGGCCACCTTGGCCGCCTTTTCAATGTCGGCGACCAGGTTTTGCCAGGAAGCGGCAAAGCGTTTATCGGATTGGGATTTGGCGCCGCTTTCGATCAGGGTTTCGATCACGCCCTCGGCACTCACCTTTTTGCGACGCCGTTGGAAGATCTCCTTCTGCAACTGGGCAATCAGGGCATCGCCCTTTTCGCTGATCTGGATGGTGAGCTGAGACATAGAAAGGGTGTTCACTGTCTCATCAGTAGCATTAAGAGGGGCAAACAGCAACCGTTTGGCGCCGATTTCATGGCACAAGCGAGCCGATCAGCGTTTGTAGTTGGACGATCTGATCCCGATTGAGGCCACTGGAAAGGGGAGACGATGGGGTCATCAGGGTGGAGCCAAGGGCCACGGCGTCCACTCCTGCCGCCAACCAAGGCCGGACGTCGTCGATTTGGAGACCACCGGCGGCGATGCAAAAGGGCAGCGGCTCGCCAAGGGGCTCGCGTAGACGGCGCCAGTAACCGGGTCCAAGGCTGCAAGCGGGGAACAGCTTGACGATGGCAGAACCCCACTGGCGGGCCCGATCCACTTCGGTGGGGCTGTAGACGCCTGGCACCAAGGTGAATTGCAGCTGGGCAGCCAGGCGGATCATGGCTTGATCAAGGATCGGTGAAACGCCGTAGCTCAAACCGGCGGCGGCGGCGCTCTGCAGGGCCGTCGTCGTGCAGAGCGATGCCGCCCCGAGTTGCAGCCGGGGAAATTGATCCTTGAGCTGGCGGCACTGCTCAACCCAGCGGGGGCCGGATCGCCAGGCGAGTTCAACATGAACAAACCCGAGGTCCTGAAGCGACGCCAGCAGGGGACTGGCGTGCAGAGGACACTCGGGTCTCAGAACCAGCAGCAGGGGCTGGCGCCGTAACGAAGCGATCAGGGCGTTTGGATCAGACGTAGGACGCCACCGTGACGTCACGGTTGATCAGCAGCTCCTGCAGCTGCTCGGCATCGACGGTTTCCTGCTCCACCAGCAGCTCGGCCAGCTCATCGAGAACGGGACGGTTGGCGTTGAGCACGTCGGTGGCGCGGCGGTAAGCAGCGTCCACTAACTGGGAGACTTCGTCGTCGATGGCAGCGGCAGTGTCTTCAGAGAAATCGCGCTCGGCGGCAATGTCGCGGCCGAGGAACATGCCGCCCTGGGAGCGGCCCAGGGCCAGGGGTCCGAGCTTGTCACTCATGCCAAAGCGGGTGACCATCTGACGGGCGACGCGGGCCACCTGCTGGAGATCATTGGAGGCGCCGGTGGTCACCTCATCGGCCCCGTACACAATCTCCTCGGCAACCCGACCACCGAGGGCGACGGCCATTTGGTTTTGGAGATAGGCACGGGAATAGAGACCCGATTCCATCCGCTCTTCGCTGGGGGTGAAGAAGGTGAGTCCGCCGGCCTGACCCCGGGGGATGATGCTGATTTTTTGCACCGGGTCGTAATCCGGCATTAGGGCGCCGACCAGGGCGTGGCCGGCCTCGTGGTAAGCGACAAGGCGCTTGCGGCGCTCGCTCATGACCCGGTCCTTTTTCTCTGGTCCGGCCATGACGCGCTCAATGGAGTCGTTCACCTCATCCATGGAGATTTCGGTGAGCTGGCGACGGGCCGCCAAGATGGCCGCTTCGTTAAGCAGGTTGGCCAGGTCGGCACCGGTGAAGCCGGGGGTGCGGCGGGCGACCCGATCGAGGTCCACATCCTTGGCGAGGGTTTTGCCCCGGGCGTGAACCCCCAGGATCTGGAGGCGACCGCTGTAGTCGGGCCGATCAACCACCACCTGGCGGTCAAAACGACCGGGCCGCATCAGGGCCGAATCAAGCACGTCAGGGCGATTGGTGGCCGCAACGATGATGATGCCGTTATTGCCCTCAAAGCCATCCATCTCGGTGAGCAGCTGGTTGAGGGTCTGCTCCCGTTCGTCGTTGCCGCCACCCAAACCGGCGCC
>JBIIRU010000023.1:0-16197 GCA_044341355.1 Cyanobium sp.
GGTATGGAGCGTGGCCTGGAGCCCGGACGGCGCACGGCTGCTCAGCGGCAGCGACGATGGAACTCTGCGGCTGTGGGAGGCGGAGAGCGGCCGGGAGCTGGCGGCCCTCGAAGGTCACAAGGGGCCGGTCTCTAGCGTGGCCTGGAGCCCGGAAGGCGCTCGGCTGCTCAGCGGCGGGTCCGATGGAACGCTGCGGCTGTGGGAGACGGCAAGCGGCCGGGAGCTGGCGGTGCTCGAAGGACATAAGGGGCAGGTCTCTAGCGTGGCCTGGAGCCCGGACGGCGCACGGCTGCTCAGCGGCGGAGGCGACGGAACTCTGCGGCTGTGGGAGGTGGCAAGCGGCCGTGAGTTGTTGATGCTCAAAGGACACAAGGATTGGGTGTGGAGGGTGGCCAGGAGCCCGGACGGCGCCCGGCTGCTCAGCATCGGGGACGATGGAACGCTGCGGCTATGGGAGGTGGCAAGTGGCCGGGAGCTGGCGGTGCTCGAAATACACACGAATCGGGTGTCTTGCGTGGCCTGGAGCCCGGACGGCGCTCGGCTGCTCAGCGGCGGGATGGATGGATCGGTGCGGCTGTGGGAGGTGGCAAGCGGCCGTGAACTGGCGGTGCTCGAAGGACACAAGGGGCGGGTGTTGAGCGTGGCCTGGAGCCCGGACGGCGCTCGGCTGCTCAGCGGCGGGGACGATCGAACGCTGCGACTGTGGGAAGAGGGAAGCGGCCTGGAACTGGCGGTGCTCGAAGGACACAAGGGGCAGGTGTCTAGCGTGGCCTGGAGCCCGGAAGGCGCCCGGCTGCTCAGCGGCGGGGACGATGGAACGCTGCGGTTGTGGGATGCGGCGAGCGGCCGGGAGCTGGCGGTACTCGAAGGACACAAGGATTGGGTGTGGAGCGTGGCCTGGAGCCCGGACGGCGCTCGGCTGCTCAGCGGCGGATCCGATGGAACGGTTCGGCTGTGGGAGGTGGCAAGCGGCAGGGAGCTGCCAGTGCTCGAAGGACACAAGGGGCCGGTGTGGAGCGTGGGCTGGAGCCCGGACGGCGGCCTGTGGGCTGCTGGTATGTTCGGGCTGGTGCTGTTATGGCCAGCGGATCTGCAGGCCTCCCCACCCCCTGCCAGCGACGACGAGGCCTCCAGCATCTACACCAACGCCAAGGTGCTGGTGGTGGGCGAGAGCGGCGCCGGCAAAACCGGCCTCACCCGCCGGCTGGCCACCGGCACGTTTGCAGAAAGCGAGGCCTCCACCGTTGGCGCATGGTGCACCCAATGGCCCCTACCCCAGCCCGCCGCCACCGGCGAAGCCCAGCGGGAGGTGTGGCTCTGGGATTTCGGCGGCCAGGCCGATCAGCGCATGATCCACCAGCTCTTCCTCGACCGCGCCGCCCTGGTGCTGCTGCTCTTCGACGCCTCCCGCGATGAGGTGCTCGAAGGCCTGCACGACTGGCAGACCGCCCTGCGCCGCAGCCTCGCCACCCCGCCACCCCAACTGCTGGTGGCCGCCCGGGTGGACGCCGGCTTCCGCGCCAGCCGCGCCCGCTTGGAGGGCTTCGCGGCGGAGCAGGCCATACCTTTCCTGGAAACCAGCGCATTCGACGGCAGCGGCTGCGAGGCGCTGCAGCGGGCCATCCACGACGCCATCAACTGGGACCAGCTGCCCCGCCACACCTCACCGCAGTTGTTCCAGGAGATCAAGGGGGAGATCCTGCGGTTGCGGGATCAAGGCGAGGCGCTGCTCACCTACAAGGATCTGCGCGAACGCCTGCGCCAACGCGTCCACAACCCGGGCCTCGACGACGGCGCCCTCCAGACCGTGCTCGGCCTGCTCGATGGCCCCGGCGTGCTCAAAAAACTCGACTACGGCGATTATGTGCTGCTCAAGCCTGAATGGCTGGGCTTCTACGGCCAGGCAGTTCTGCGCCGCCTGCGCCAGGACGAACCCCAGCTCGGCACCATGCCCGTCGGCGCCATCGCCGCCGCCGAGTTGCCCTTCGCCGCAGACCAGCCGCGGCTGGAGGCCGCCGAGGAGCAGGTGCTGCTGGCCGAGCTGGAGCGCCAGCTGCAAGATCGCAAGATCTGCCTGCGCCAGCGCAGCCAGTTGGTGTTCCCCAGCCACTGCGGCCGCGAGCGGCCGCCCTCCCCCGCCCTGCCGTCGCCGTTCATGAGCTACGAAGTGCGTGGCTGGCTCGATCAGATCCACGCCACCCTGGTGGTGAGCCTGGCCGAAACCCAGGTGTTCCGCCTGCAGGATCTCTGGCGCGACGCAGCCGAGTTCAGCAGCCTCGCCACCCCCCAGGCGGCCGCCGGCCGGGCGCTGGCGGTGCAGCTCCAGCGCCACAACGCCAGCGAAGGCACGGTCACCCTGCACATGGCGCTTGCGGTGACGGACGCGGAGCGGGTGCAGTTCGCCCAGCTCATCGATGGGCACCTGCGCGAGGCTGCCGAAACCGTGGAGCGACGTCGCCATTGGCTCTGCCCGCACTGCCACGCCCCCAAGGGCAACGGGGCGGTGCTAATGCAGAAGCTCGCGCGCGACGGCGAACGCGCCCAGGTGGTCTGCGACGCCTGCGATCGCCCCTTCGCACTCTTCGACAACCTGGAGCGCCTCTTCGCCGACACCTCCCTCCGCCGCCAAGCCGAAGCCCTCAGCGAGCAAGAACTCCCGATACTCACCACCCGGCGCAAGGGCAAGCTGCTGGTGCTGGAGGTAGGCGCCCGCCTCACCAGCGCCAATCAGAAATGGCAGGAGATCAACCCCGATGAAGACGACGGCATCGACATGCAAGTGGAATTCACCGACGACGACGGCAACGGCACCGGCCGCTATCTCTATCTCCAGCTCAAGGCCGGCCCCTCCCACCTGCACCGTCGCAAAGATGGCCGCGAGTTCTTCACAATCAAAAAGCCACGCTGGATTCACACCTGGACCCAGCAGCCCGGCCCGGTGATGCTGGTGATTGGCCGGGAAGCAGCCACTCCTGGCCAACGCTGGTGGGACAATGCCATCAAGCAGGTTCTCGTCGATACCTCCTCCCGCTTCGATCGAGAGCGAATCCACTTCGATCGAGAGCGAATCCACTTCGATCGAGAGCGAATCCACCAGTATTCCTTGTTTGCTCACCGCTCCAGCAGTCGCTTCTACCCCGATGTGCGCTGGATGGAAATCAGCAGCGTGCTGCGGCAGCAACTGGCCTCCGGCCGCAGCCCCGAGCAAATCAGACAGATCGAGTTCGTGGGCGAAAGCCTGGATATGGCCAGCGTGCTGCAGTGGCGGCGCAAGATACTGGCTGGTGAGACACCAGTCGGTTAAGAGCTGCTCAGATTAAGCAGTCCACGCCTAAACACATCATACCCTTCAAAATCGTTATTCAGACTGAGATTCCCCCCCCATCCAGCCGCTCCGCTTGCGCCACGGTCATCCGCTAGCCCCTCCCGTCTCCCCCCTCTTATTCACCATGGCCGGCCGCGCCAGCCTCAATGCCAAGAACCTGGAAGCGCTTGGACCCGCCCGGTTGGCGGCCCTGCTGCTGCAGCACACCGAGGGCAATGCGGCGGCAAGGCGGGCGTTGCGGTTGGCATTGGCGGAGCAGCAAGGGCCGCTGGAGATGGCGCAGGAGGTGCGCAAGCGGCTGGCGTCGGTGGAGCGTTCCAGCAGTTGGCTGGATCAGAAGCGGCGTGATGCCTTGCTGGCGGATCTCGATCGGCAGCGCCAGGCGATTGCGGGGCCAATTGCCAGCCACGATCCCGATCTAGCGCTGGAGTTGCTGTGGCGCTTCCTGGATCTGGCCAAATCCGTGGGCGATCGCTGTGACTGCAGCAACGAGGGCGAGCTGCCTTTGTTTCACCAGGCCAGCGCCGATTTAGGACAGGTTGCCTGCCGCGCCAAGGGGTCGACGACGGCCCTGGCGGAGCAGGTGGCCGCGGCGCTGTTGGAGAACGATCTCGGCCAGTACGACCACCTGATCGAGCACCTCAAAGAGGCATTGAAGCCGGATGGTCTGGGCCAGTTGCGCCAGCTTATGGAGTCTCACCGCCCTCCCAGCGGGGCCGAAGACGAAGCAGAAGATGACAGGAATGGCTATATCTATGCCCCAATTTTCAATTCGGATTACGAACCCGATGACGATGAAGACTTTGCAGTTAAATACGACGTTGAATTTGATATTGACTTCGAGTCAGATTACGGTGATGAAAGCGAATCAGGTTATGAAGCTGATGACGATGATGATGATTACGACCTCGATCCCGACCCGACCGACCGCGACCAAACGGTGCGCCTGGCGATGCTGGCGATCGCCGATGCCCTGGGGGATGCGGAGGCCTACCTGGCCGAATATCGCGACCACCAGCCCGCAGCCCTGAAGCAGCCGCTGGTGGCGGCCCGCGTCGCCCAGCGACTCACGGCTGCCGGCCGCGCCGCAGAGGCCCTGGCCCTGCTCGATGCAGCGCAGCCGTTGCCGCAGCAAACCCCGCCGGGCCCCGGGCCCTGGATCGATGCCCGCATCGCCGCCCTAGACCAACTGCAGCGGGGCGACGAGGCCCAGCAGCTGCGCTGGAAGTTTGCCCTGTTGCGCCTATCAAGCCAGCACCTGCGCGATTACCTCAAGCGCCTGCCCGCCTTTGAAGATGGCGAAGCCCAGGAGCGGGCCCTAGATCTAGTGCTGCAGCACCCCTATCTCGGTCCGGCCCTGGAGTTCCTGCACCAATGGCCCGACCGCCGCCGCTGCGCCAGTTTGATCTTGGCCCGACCCGCCGAACTCGACCGCGCCGATGAAAAGCTGCTGGCCGCAGTGGCTGAGGCCCTGGAAGCCGACCAACCCCTGGCGGCCACGCTATGCCTGCGGGCCTTGATCGAATCAATTTTGGAGCAGGCCCGCTCCAACCGCTACCGCCACGGCGTGCGCCACCTGGCCAGCTGCCGCCGCCTGGCCGGCGCCATTGCTACCTGGGGCACGATTCCCGATCACAACAGCTACATCAATGAGCTGTTGTACGCCTACGGCCACCGCGTCGGCTTCATCAACCAGCTCGATCCCGACAACCTGTTGCTGTCTGAGTCGCCAGGGGATCAGCCTCAGCGGGACTGATCGTGCCCAATGGCTTGCGACATCAGCGGCCGCTCGTAGAAGAACCCTCCTCCCACCCCTGCCTGGCGCACCACCGCGCAGCGGCTGGCGACGCGCCAGAGGGCCCGGTGGATGGGGGTGGGGTCGTAGCGCACCAGATCGGGGAACTGCCGCTTGAGCAGGGCCGAGCCGCGCCAAGCGTTGTAGTGGGGGATGGCCGAATTGACGTGATGGCACACGTGGGTGGAACCGAGGCCGTGGTGGAGCAGGTTGAGCAGGGGGCCGTAGGGGCGATCCACGGTCTGCAGGGCGCCCTTGGCCCAGGTCCACTGGTCGGCGGCGAAGTGGGGGATGTTGGTGTCGGTGTGATGCAGCCAGGTGTAGTTCACCAGCCAGGCATTGACCACCAGGTAGGGCAGGCCGTAGACGCACAGCACCCGGACCACGGAAAAGTGGGCGGCGGTCAGGACCAGGGCCAGCAGCACCGCCAACAGGCCGATGTTCGACTGCAGCATCAAGGGGCGGAAGCCTGCGGGGAACAGGGGCCGCCGGCCGTTGCGGAAAGGCTTGCCGTTCCAGAAGTGGGAGGTGGGGGCGCCGTAGTTTTCACCGCCGGCAAGGCCGAAAACCAGATAAAGCGGCCAGCCCACCACCAAGTGGATGGACAGGGCCTGGAGGCCAAACAGGACCGGCCCGATCCGCTGGACCAGGGCTGCCAACCACCGGCCGGTGGCTGATTCAATCCGGGAGGGCACATGGGTTTCACCGCCCTCAAGCTGGTTGCAGTTGGCGTGGTGCACCGCATGACTGCGCTGCCAGCTGTAGTAGGGCACCAGCAGCAAGCTGTGCAGCACAAAGCCAACCGTCGCCTCCAAGCGCCGATTTGGATGAAAGGCACCGTGGCCGCATTCGTGGGCCAGCACCCAGCAGCCCATCGCCACCGTGCCCGTAATCAGCCCATAGAGCAGCCAGAGCGGCGCTGCAGCGGCCGTGAGCGGGATGCGGGTGCCGAGGCCGTAGGCCAGCAGCGACAGCCCGAGGGAGAGGGCGAGGCTGCCCCAGGCCTTGACCGGCTTGTGCTGCAACAGATCAGCGGGAAGACAGGCCAGCAGTTCGGCCTTGCTGGGATAGGCGGAGGGCGGTGCGGCTGCGGCAGCTGGGGCAGGCTGCTGCAGAAGTTCGGAACGGCTCAACGGGTCGGTGGCAGGGCAAGGGGCAGGCGACGGGTCGGCCGTTTGCCTTCGAGACGTTAGGGGGCAGCCTGGAGCCACCGTGCGGCGAGCTTCTTTTGCCTCAATCGGCGAGCATCCGCCCACTGTCCTGGCCTTGCTGGGGCAGCCGTTCGCCATTGCCGGGCCCGCGAGGCCCCTGCAGCGAACCGGGGCCTGCCTACTGCGGGTCCTGGAGGCCATGATTAACCTGCGGGTCTTGATCGAATCGGTTTAGGACGAGGCCCGCTGCAATCGCTACCCCTATGCCGTACGCCACCTGGCCAGCTGCAGCAACCTGGGCGGTGCGTTCGGGATCTGGGGCTCAATTCCCAATCATAACAACTATATTCGTGAACTCTTGCAGGCCTACGGTCACCTCAGCGGCATCATGAAACAGTTGGATCGCGATACCCTTTTCGTGACTAAGACGCCCGGGGATCAGTTGGAGGCAGACTGGAGGCCCTGATGGCGATGGGCTGTGGTTGAGAGCAACGGGGAGGACGTTCATGTGCCGTGGTTCAGCGGCATTTGCCTGGAGGGGGAGGTGGCAGGGCAGTATGAGATTGAGGTTGCTGCCAGCCAGCAGGAGCCTGAGGACACAGGAGTACCTGGGCAGTTGGCGCTGGATGGTCTGGGACCGATTACGATTTTTGTGGGAGCGAATAATTCAGGGAAGTCGCGGTTGCTGCGAGAGTTATTCAAGGCTAAACAGCCCTTAATGATCAAGCTAAAATCCAGAGACCCTGAGGGGGCTGAAGTGGATGTTGGGAAAGAGATTCCAGGCTGGATCATAAGGATGGGGATGACGGGGGGACAGGTAAGCCGAGCTTTAAATAATAGTTGGATAGTTGAAATAGAAAGGAGACAGCTAGGGAACCATCTCGGCGCATTAGATGATATTGTTCTAGGAATATCCAACCCCAACGAAATCCTAAATCTTAGTGAGCTTAAGCGGATAATGACAGGCTGCGGCATCACAGGCGGAATCCGTGGTCTTCAAGAGGTGAAGCGCTTATATGTACCGATATTACGTGGTATGCGTCCACCATTGATAGTGAATACAAAGGAAGAGGATTATCAGAAATATACAGATATATACGTGCAGCGCACACTTTATGATTATTTTAATAGTGACATAATGTCTGCGAGAATCCCAATCGATGATGAGCTACCAAACCTGATTTTTACTGGCCTAACCCTATACGCCAACTTGCGCAGGCGTTTACTGGCTCGCACACAAGCGGAGAGAAAAACTGTACGCGATTATGAATTATTCTTGTCTGAATCCTTTTTTCCCGGCCAAAGCGTAACCCTGATACCTGTCGAGGAGGGGGAAAACGATGTGGTTCACATCAGGATTGGGGATAACGATGAAAGACCCATTTACAATCTCGGCGATGGCATGCAGAGCCTGATCATCTGCACCTATCCCATCGTCACTGAAACAAAGCCAGGCAGCCTGTTTTTCCTGGAGGAACCCGATCTTTGCATGCATCCCTCCCTGCAGCGCACTTTTCTAGAGGTGCTCAAGACTTACCACCGCAAGATGGGTCACCAATTTTTTATCACCACTCATTCCAATCATTTATTGGACTTAATAGAAGACAACGTGCTGGTGAGCATCTTCAGCTTTTCTGAAATCGCCGACCGGGCGCCAGATCCTGCTGATTCATCCCAACCAGATAACGCTAACAGTTCCCAATCAACCAAGCCTAAGCCGAGCTTCCGTATTCGCCCTTCGAATTTAAGAGATCGCCAGACCCTGCTGGAACTGGGGGTGCGGCCCTCGGCCACCTACCTTGCCAATGCCACGATCTGGGTGGAAGGGGTGAGCGATTGCGCCTACCTAAGGGCATATATGGAGGCGTTTATTCATTATCTCAAAATCCGAGGCAACGATTGGGGCAAAAGGCTTGCCCAGCGCCTAGAACAGTACAAGGAAGATCGCCACTATGCTTTTATTGAGTACAACGGCTCTAACCTCGTACATTTTTCTTTTGAGAGCAATGAATACGATGATGGTCAGGCTGAAGCCGAATCAGGTAGGCAGATAAGTGTTCCAGATCTCTGCGCCACAGCAATCGTTATCGCAGACGGTGATGTCCGTGAAAAGGGAGATCGATCGACATGGTTAGAAGAAGAGCTCAAGGAGCGTTTTATCTGTCTGCCGGGTAAGGAGATTGAGAACTTGATCCCAGTGACGCTAATGAAGCAGCAGATACACGATGATCACACTAAGCCTAGGAAAGGGAGTGTTGACCCAGACGTGGTCGATACATTAGCCTATGATGGCTATGCCCGATCAGAAAAGGGAGTCGGCGCCTATCTTGGCAAAGATAACAATATCCCAAAATATCTGAATAAATCTGGAGAAACTAATGATGTTGGCACATTACCATCCACATATAAAACTCGTTGGAGAAGTGAATTAGAAGGGATTCCGTCGCTTATTCGCGAGGCAATCAACCCCGAATCCAGCCCACTACAGCCTGAACAGATCGATCTAGCTAGAAATCCGGCCAATACTGGCGAAACCATCCAAGCGACTGATCTGCCCGACTACTTCACTCAGGATTTAATTTGGCTCTGTGTACTCCTCTACTCCCACATCGCCAGTTGCAATCACGACACAGATGCAGAGGGTGATTTGAAGGAATTTAAGAAGTTTATCGTAAGACAATATCCCATTCAAGATCAAGTCTGCCAAGAGCCGGTTGGAGTGCTAATTCAGAGCAATGAAAATCCGCAAGATAGCCATGGGTCTCAAGCCTTACCTAATTCGTGGCCTATTCCTGACCCCAATAAGGATGCAACACACCGCAATTGCTTGCTTACAGCTTTTCTCTGTCAGTTGAGCCAACCAGAATCGCATCCTGAAATCACATCCGCTACCCCTGGTCCCACCACCCACACATCATCATTAACCCCATAACGCCCAGTTCCCATCCACACCCAACCCCATGCCTTTCCATCCCCCCACCGAAGCCGAGTTCCGCTATTGGCGCGCCCAAGCCAGACGCCATGAGCAGGCTGCCCGGTTGTCGGGTCGGGCCCAGGTGCAGGCGGAGCTGCCCCGCGGTCAGCGGGAGGTGTTTCAGGTCAAGATCGTGCTGGAGGGGAGCAAGCCGCCCATTTGGCGCCGGGTGCTGATCCCCGCCAATCTCAGGCTTCCCGATCTTCATGGGGTGGTCCAGCTTGCGATGGGCTGGCACGACTCCCATCTCTATCACTTCATGGTGGGTCTTAGGTCAGAGGGTTTGCGTTTCTATGGCGATCCTGATCCGCTCGATATCGACCTGATGCAGCAGGCGGATGGCGTTTTCATCAACGATCTGAATGTACCGATCGATCACCTGCTGGTGAACCGCAAAGACTGGATTCGCTACGAATATGATTTCGGCGACGGCTGGATTCATCGCCTCACCCTGGAAGATATCCATGTCCAGCCCCTCAAACTAGCCCGTTTACCGCGTTGTCTGGCCGGTAAACGGGCCTGCCCACCGGAAGATTGTGGTGGCGTGCCTGGCTATGAACAGGCCCTGGCAATTCTGGCCGATCCAGCCCACCCCGAGCACCAGGAGCTGCTCACCTGGATCGGCCCCTTCGACCCGCATCGCTTTGACTTGGAGGCTGTCAATGCTGATCTCGTCGAGTCGTTTGATGCTCCTGCGGCGGCAGCTGGGGCGCGGCCTGCTGCTGCTCCTCGGCTTCGCCAGCCTTAACCTCCAGGGCCTGCTCGATCACCCGATCGGTGAGGGCATCGAAGTAAGCGGCCAAGGTGCTCTGCAGTTCCTGGAATTCCGGCCAGAGGGTGTCGTTGACGAAGCTGCGGCTCAGGCGGGCCATCACGGTGGTGCGCCGCTGGCCGCGATAGCGGTAGGGCTGGATGCCATAGCGACGCATCAGGGCCACAAACAAATGCCGCGACCATTGATCCGTCAGCGTGAAGCGAAATTCGACCGGCGGCTCCTCGCCAGCCAACTGCTCAAGCCGGGCCTTGATCCGCTCCCGGGCCCGTACGGCGGCCAACCGCTCGCCCTCGCTGCCGGCCCGGGCGAACAGCGCCTCTATCCGCCGCAGCTTCTCCACCAGCTGCTCTTCCGGGCCTGGCGAGGTGTTGCGGCTGGCGTGGGGGCCAGCGGAACCGCCAAAACCCTGGTTCGCTTGGCGGGCTGCCTGGCGCTGGGCATTGGTTTGGCCCGAGTTGCTGCTGCGGCGGCCGATGGCTGCTTCGGCGATTGGGGCCCCCAGAGTAAGGGGGGCCCTCAGGCCAGGCCATCCTTTAATCCTTGCCAGGGATCCCTCGTCTCTTCACCGTGCCCCCATCCACGCCAGGCTCTGGCTCCATCTCAAGCCAACCCCTGCGGCCTGGCCAGCAGCCTGCACCCGCCATCGAGCCCCGATGGCCGGCCATTTTGGCGGTGCTGGTCATGGGGGGCCTGCTGATGGCCCTACCCAACCGCTTTCGTCTCGTGCCGGTGGGGGTGGATGCGGCCTTCATGCTGGTTGGCGTGCTGCCCATCCTGGCGGTGGCGCTTACGGGCGGAGCGCGGCGCTGGTTGAGCTGGGAAAGGAAGCTGGTTTCGGCCTTTCTGATCGCCTCGATGGCAATGGAAAGCGCCAACCTTTACAAGCTGATCAAGACCCTGTTGTTCGGCGGCGATCAATTGGGCGCCCGGGAACTGCTGGCCTCCGGCCTGGCCCTTTGGGTCAGCAATGTCATCCTCTTTGCTGTCGCCTACTGGCATGGCGACCAGGGCGGGCCCGAGTTAAGACGCCAGGAACATGCGCCGCAAGCGGACTGGCATTTTCCCCAACAGGATCTGCCTGAGGCGGGAGGCGACTCCTGGCGGCCTGGCTTTCTGGACTATCTCTTTTTGGCCTATTGCAATGCCACCGCCTTCAGCCCCACCGGCGCCGTGCCGCTCAGGGGCCGCGCCATGGTTTTGATGATGGCCGAGAGCGCCGTTTCGTTGCTCACCCTGGCGGTGATCGCCGCCCGCGCCATTAATATCCTCGATAGCTAAGTACTCGACAACCAAGGTCTCGTTGACTAAGGTGTAGATTGCTAAAATATCAATAACATAATTGTCAGCAGCAAGGCAAGGGTGCTGCCGATGCGATCGCAATGCCTATGAATTTGTAAACTTACCATTTCTTATAAGGAAGGAATTTGCCATTCATAGTTACAACGACACGATCTCCCGCCGCTGCAGCTTCTTTATCCACCGTGAGTGTGAAATCAATCGCCGACATGATGCCATCACCAAACTTTTCCTGGATCACGTCCTTGAGGGGCAGTCCGTACACCTGCAGAATTTCGTAGAAGCGATATAGCAGCGGGTCGGTCGGAATCAACGGATCCAGGGCCCCCTTCATGGGGTAAGCCGTCAGGGTCTGGGCCACTTCGGGCTCCAGCCCCAGGGCCTCGATCAACACCGCCGCCTCCTGCTCTGAGGCGGTGGCTTGGCCATGCAGCAGGCTCGCCACCCAGACTTCATCCCGGCCGAGGCGTTCGCCCAGCTCCGCAAAGCTCAATCCCTGGCGGCGTTTGGCCGCGATCAAGGCGGCACTGATGGGGGATAGGGTCATGCGGAGGTGGATAGCGGCGCGCGGACCCTACGGGTGCCGGTTCGGCGTCGCTGGTAATAACAGATACATAATTCCTGGCGTCCCAGACCCGTTCACCCAGTCCCAGCAGCCCATGAAGATCCTGCTGGCTCCCGATTCCTTCAAAGGTTCCCTCAGCGCGGAACAGGTCTGCACGGCCCTGCAGGTTGGGGTAATGCGGGTCCTGCCCGACGCTAACTGTGTGGCTTTGCCCCTGGCCGATGGCGGTGAGGGCACCACCGCAGCCCTGGTGGCAGCCAGCGGCGGCCGCCTTTTGCACCGCTGGGTGACCGGCCCCCTTCCCGGGGGACCACCGGTGCAGGCCTGCTTTGGGCTGCTTGCTGGCGGCCATACCGCCGTTATCGAGATGGCGGCGGCCTCCGGGTTGCCCCTTTTGCGTCCAGACCAACGCGACCCCCGCCACACCACCAGCTACGGGACAGGTGAACTGGTGGCCGCCGCCCTGGCCAGCGGGGCACGCCATCTCATCCTTGCGGTCGGTGGGTCGGCCAGTCACGACCTGGGCACCGGATTAGCCCAGGCCCTGGGGGTGCGCTTTCACCGCGCCGATGGCTCCTTGATCGATCAGGTGATGACAGGTGCAGCCCTGGCTGAGGTGGCGAGCGTGGATCTGGGGGGCCTGCTGCCGGCATTGGCCGGCTGTTCCCTTGCCCTGGCCGCCGATGTGGACAACCCCTTGCTGGGTCCCCATGGGGCGGCAGCTGTGTACGGGCCCCAAAAAGGGGCCACGGCCGCCATCGTCGCCGAGCTGGAAGCGGGCACGGCATCCGCGATCGGGCCAATCGAGGCCGCCTGCGGCCGCAACCTCCGGCATCTCCCCGGCGCCGGGGCAGCCGGTGGACTGGGCGCCGCCCTGATCGGCTTGCTGGGGGCGACGCCGGGTAGCGGCATTGACCTGGTGCTGGAGGCCTGCGCTTTCGAGACCCACCTGGCGGGCGCGTCCCTGGTGCTGAGCGGTGAGGGGCGCCTGGATGGCCAGACCCTGCACGGCAAGACCATCGCCGCCGTGGCGCGTCGCTGCGGCCAGGCAGGCGTGCCCCTGGTCGTGATTGCCGGTGCCCTGGGGGAGGACACAGAGGCCCTCTATGACTTGGGGGTCACCAGCATGATGTCCCTGGTGCCGGGCCCCATGACCCTGGAGGCGGCGATGGCCGCCAGTCCGGCCCTCATCGCCGATGCGGCGGAGCGGGTAGTGCGCCTGTTTCTGGCAACGGACCCCCAGATGTCATGAGGGTTCAAGGGCGCCTGCGATGGGCCATGGCTTTGGACTAGATCCAACGGCGATGGCGAAAATACAAGGCCATGCTGATGGCAATCAAGGCCATGACCGCCAGGGTGATGAAATAGGCCGGCTTCCAGGCCAGCTCTGGCATGTATTGGAAGTTCATGCCATAGACCCCGGCAATAAAAGTAATCGGCATGAAGATTGTTGAAAAAATTGTCAACACCTTCATGACCTCGTTCATGCGATTGCTGATAGTTGAAAGATAGGTATCATGCATGCTGGACAGAGTGTCCCTTGCGGTTTCGACAATATCAATGACCTGGATACAATGGTCATACAGATCACGCCAAAATACTTTCGTCTCACTGTGTAGCAATGGCGATTCTTCTTTCGACACCGCACTCAACACCTCCCGCAAGGGCCAGACGGCTCGCCGCAGACTGAGGAGATCCCGCTTGAAACGATGCAGAACCTGAATGTCATTTTGACGGGGGTCGACCAGCAGTCTTTCATCGAGGATCTCTACCTTGTCGCCGATGTGCTCGACGACAAGAAAATAATGGTCGACAACTGCATCGACCAGGCAAAACAGTAGATAATCAGCGCCCATACGTCGAATGCGACCAGCGTTGGTTCGGATGGCCTGGCGCACTGATTCGAAAACATCACCCTCGTCTTCCAGAAAGGAGATCACCCAACTTGAACCCAGAATCAGGCTGACATGTTCGATGCGCACGCTTTCCTTATTGGCATCCATATCCAGCATCTTCAGGGCCAACATCCCGTAGTTTGAAATTACATCCCACTTGGGCCTCTGGGCTGTATTGACAATATCTTCGATCGTCATCGGATGCAGTGCGAAGTGTTCTCCAAGGGCTTCAATCAATCCGACATCGTGGATGCCGTTGACATTGACCCAGGTAATACTCGCCCCATCGTGGGCAAGATCGAGTGAAGGCAGGCACTCCTGCAGGGGCACTCCCCGGGTTTCCCGACTGGTTTCGCTGCTATAAACGATGATGTCGAGAATGGGGTTTTCCAGCCGCTGATCCCCGATGAAAACCGGCGTACCTGGTTGTTTAAAGCTGCTGCTGGCCCGGCTGCGCCGCCGCCGGGGCGGGTTGGCTTTACCGCGGGGGGAAGCCGCTCGCTGCCGCAATCGGGCCATACACCAGCGTTTCAGACAGAGCGCAAGCTAGGACAGATAACTGCAATGATTATGTGATGTCGGAACTGCTTGCCCCCTGGTTGCCCCTGCTGCAAAGCCCCGCCGGTGCCGCCCTGTTCGTTCCCTTCTATGCCCTTTGGGTCACCCTGTTGCTGCCAGGGGTATGGGCTTCGATGCTGGCCGGGGCCCTTTACGGAACCCTGTTAGGCAGCTTGGTGGTCTTCATTGGGGCAAGTCTGGGGGCGATTGCCGTCTTTTTGCTCGGTCGCAGCTGGTTGCGGGAGTGGGCACGCCGTCGCCTGGCCGCCGCTCCCAAAATCCTTGCCATTGAGCAGGCGGTCAGCCGTGAGGGCCTCAAATTGGTTTTGCTGACACGGCTTTCTCCCGCCTTTCCCTTCAGCCTGCTCAATCTGGCCTACGGCCTCAGTGAGGTGAGTTTGCGGGATTACTGCTTGGGTTTGATGGGCATCCTGCCAGGTACCGTTTTGTTCTGCGCCCTCGGGGCCCTAGCCGGTGATGTGGCTCGCTTCGGCACGGTGCTCTCGGGCCAGGCCGATCCGGCGACTTGGGCCCTGCGGCTGGCGGGGATTGGGGCCACCATCGCCTCGGTCTGGTTGGTGAACCGAGCGGCCCGTCGGGCCCTGGCGGAAGATTGAGGACTTGGTTGGCCCCTAGGGCCGATCCGCCAGGCGCCAGTCGCGCAGCCCGGCGATCAAAACGAACCAAGCCAGCCGTAGCCTGGCCACTAGGCCCGGCCGTGCGGCCAGTTCCAAGTATTGGGATCGGCCGCAGTCGGTCTTGATCCAGCGGGCGATGTTGGCGGGCAGGGTTGGCACAGGCTTAATCATTCAGATCCGCCGCAGGGATTCCGCTTTGTCGCGGAAATTTTGCATCAACAATTGCAGGTAGGTCACCTTGCGCAACTTGATATTGGCCGTCAAAGACATACCCACTTGCAGGGGCAGGGCAGGGCCTTTGCTGGGCTTGAAACAGACCTTCTGATCGGAGTTTGTACTTGCTGGGCAGGGCACCAGGCTTGCGGCATCCAGCTTGATGTCCACGGGGAAGCGGTAGAAGTTCTTCATCTGGTCCGGTGGCAGGGCATCGGAGCCGATGCGGCGCACGGTGCCACGCAGGACGCCGAAATCCGAGGCAGGGAAAGAATCAATGCTGATATCAGCTGGCTTGTTTAAGGAGACAAAACCAATCTCGCGGCTGGATACTTCCACCCGTGCTTCTAGACGATCAAATGGCACAATCTTCATCACCGGTTCACTGGTCTGGGCTACGAATCCCTTGGCCTTTGACTTGAGTTCGAATACCACGCCTGATTCAGGCGCCTTGATTTCCTGGTAGCGAATATTGACATTGAGTTCGATCAGTTTACTGCGTAAATCTGTCAGCTCGCTCTGTAGCTGCCGGATTCCCTGCATCAGGAGGGCCTGCTGACGCAGCCGATCCATCCGCGACTGCTCAAGCTTGCCTCGCACCTCCTGAACCTTCTGGCGCTGCCCCAGGTACTGAAGTTCAGCGGTAGCTCCCTCCTTGTTCAGGACCTCCAGCCTTGAAAGGATTTCGCTCTCGAGAACCAAGCTTTCGGCAAGAACCCGTTGATCGGTGCTATTGGTATCGAGATAACGGAAGAGTTCCTCGCGTTTGAGCAGGCCTTGCTGCTCTTTATAGGCAATGCTTTTTATCATGCTTTGCTGCCGATCTCGGGTTGTTTCCGTATCCAGCCTCAGCAGTGTTTGTCCCTTGCTCACCTGCTGGCCTTCTTTTACCAGCACTTGTTCCACCACCCCACCAACGGGCATCTGCACTTCTTTGACGGCCCCCAGGGGCTCAAGTTTGCCTGGGGCGGTAACGATCTCTTCGGTTTTGGCCAGGGCCAACCAGGCCAGC
>JBIIRU010000230.1:0-4671 GCA_044341355.1 Cyanobium sp.
AGATTTCCCCAGAGCGAGAGGTGGTGCTCTACTGCTCCAGCGGATTTCGCTCTGCCATGGGAGTGATGGCGCTGCAGCTGGAGGGCCGCCACCAAGTGAAGGGCTTTGTACCCAGCATCGAAGGCTGGAAGGCCGCTGGTGAGCCCGTCGTGACGACAGAAGGCGCGTAGTCCTGGGGGTTGCTGGCGGGGTGCTGATGGTGGCCGGCGACTTCGGCAGCACTCACGCCGCGCCGCCCTGGTTGCAACGCATCGCTCCCTTCACAACGAACCACCAAGATCACAAGGCCCAGGCTGGCTTGCATCGCACACTGAAGGAACAAGCCTCCAGGCCGATGAACCCGTCGATCAACCAGGCCCTGCGGCTGATCACGCTCTGGGTCGCCTGGCTGCTGGCGATGCTCTTCCACGTGGACCTGGGCCTGATGCCCCTGTTCCACGGCCAGTCGCCGGAGATCCACAGCCATGTGCAGGTGGGGGCGCTGCCCCTGCTGTTCGGGGCCATGCTCGGCTACTTCCTGCTGCCACTGATCGCGATCGTGCTGATCGCCTACGCCGCCACCACGGTCGGTCCGGCCACACGCTGGCGACCCTGGCGGCGGATCCACTTCTGGTTCAGCGTCGTCTATTCAGTCACCAACGTCCCCCATCTCCTCGCCGACATCCTGGTGCCCGATGCCCGCCTCGATCAGATCGTGCTGATGGTGGCCCTCACGGTCTTCGGGCTGCTGATCAACGTGGAGGCCTGGCGCTGGTGGCGGCAGACCCCATGACTAGGTCACCTTGACGAGGAAACGATGAGTAGGCCTCGGAAAGGCTGGCTGCTGCCCAGCCCGGAGTGGGGGGAGCGGAACTTCAGGTGTTCGTGCGCGAAGGTTGTCCCCACTGCGCCGCCGCCAAGGCGTTCCTCCCTGAACTGCAAAAGCTGCGACCAGGGATCCAGGTGCGGCTGCGGCCGCTTGAATCCGATCCCGCCGCGATCGACGATCTGCTTCGGTACTCCCGGCAGGCCGGCATCGGTGCCCCTGGGGTGCCCACGTTCGTCCTCGAAGGCCAGGTGCTGGTGGGTTTTGATGACGCCGATGGCCGAGGCAGGGAACTGCTCGACTTGATGGATACGCTTGTATTGTCATGGCCGAGGGTGCCGACAAACTTCTCAGTTGCGAACTTGGATTTGATAACTCCATGGAAAACCCGACCCTGTTGCTTGGTGATTTGAGCAACGGCATTGAGATCGCTGAAATCACCATGATGGTGTGTCTTGCATCTCGATGCTTCGACTTTGCAGAGCACGGCCCCCTTTCCTTAAACCGTCCAAGTGCCGATCAGGTTGGGTGTGACAGGTGCAGCCAAAGCAGCAGAGAAGGCTCCTACGCAGACAAGAGTTGTCACGCCAGCCATGGCCAGCCGTGCCGCGAGAGGTTTAGCGATGGAAATCGCGACCGCAACATTATTCATTAGCCTTGAACAGAACGCCTCATCTATACACTAGCTATAGAAAGCAACCACGAATCAAACGCGCAAACTAATAACATATCGGCAGACGAGCTTCCCTGCGCAACGCCCATCAGTGAGAGCCAGGGCTACCGCCAGTCGAGCCCTGGCAGAAAGGGAATGATCACCGGGGTGGACGTCATGTAGTCGGCATAGCCGCTGTGGATGGCACCCAGGCGCCGCTCCTCCCGTCGTGCCTTGAGGCTGAGCACGGTCGCCAATGCCAGCAGCAGCGACTGGTAGAGGGGATGGCGGCAACGGGCGTAGGCCCCACCAGGGGCCAATGAATACGCAGATCAGAGAGGAAGGTGTTGGCGGCAGCCAGTGGGCGGCGATCAGGATCAGCTGCGCCAGCACCCACCACTCGCCGTGGCGGTTGTCCCGCAGACCCTCCCAGGAGAAGCCCCATTTCTGCATGCGTTCGTTCAGCTGGCGCAGCATGATTAGATCTCGTGAGGTGAGAGGGTTTGGCCTGGCTGGCGCCACAGACCCAGCCACTCGTCTTTGCGCTTTTGCACCGAACCGCTGGCCGGCTGCCAGATCTCCGGCACCAGGCCAGCCTGGCGCAGCTGGGCTGCCACCAGCTGCGGATCACTACCCCAGGGCGGGCCGCCGGGCTGGCGGTGGCACCAGAACAGCCCCAGCAGCCAGCCGCCCGGCGCCAGCAGCCTGCAGGCGGTGGCGATGTAGTCCTGCCGCTGGCCGGGATCGATGGCGCAGAAGCAGGTGTGCTCCACGATGCCGCCGAGGCTGCCAGGAGTCAGGGCCGCTGCCGCCAGGGCCTGCCGGTCGAACAGGTCGGCCTGCAGCCACTGCAACGTCTGCCGGGTCTCGCCATGGAGCTTGCGGGCCTCGCGCAAAGCCTCGCCATTGAAATTCACGCCGATGGCGGGGAAGCCGAGGTCTTCGAGCAGGGCGACCTCCTGGCCGCGTTCGCAGCCAGGCACCAGCACCTTGCCCGGCGCCTGGGGCGCCAGCGGATGGCTGCGCAAGAAGCGGGCCAGGGATGGAGCGGGCTGGCCCAGCTTCCAGCCGTCACTGCCTTCTTGGTAGCGCTGGTCCCAGCGGCTCGTCGATCTGGTGCGCCTGCGCGACTGCAAGATACCTACCCGGCGCCAGACCATCCTCCGGGAGGGTGTGAGCGCTTTACTGCATCTGCCGGTAAGGGTGATACGCCTGACGATAAGTTAATTATAAGACCGGCTGCGCAATGTCTCCCCGGTAGGCAACGATCCCGCCCAGTCGCTAGCCGTCATAGCGGCACTGCGTGCTGCTGAGCAGATCGCCGTGGCGCTGCCTGGCCTGTGTGAATTCGTCTGGGTGTTGGGCAGCCGTTGAGGCGGGGCTGTCACACCTTCGTGTCGTTTGATCGGCAGACCGTGGCACTGCTCTCGTTGTCTCGGCCAAGTCCCTGAGGTGGAGTGAATGATTCACAAACTGGATCGGAGCTTGCTGGCGAATGGCTGGCCTTCACTGGGGAAAGCGGCTTGGATCTCCCCGTCATGCCGCAGAAAAACTTGAGACTTACGGCATTGAAGGAGAACGACTGACGAGCTGGTGGGCCGCCCTGACCGCTGGAGAGTCTTTTGTGGATGTGACCACCGGTACCCGAGCACTGGTGATCGACTGGGAAGGGAGGCCGGTGGATCTCTCCCAGCATCTGACCGTCCAGCTCAAGGGGATGGTGCGATTGGTGGACGTGGACAGCGGCGCGATCCTGTTCCGCCACCCGACCCTGAAGGGAATCCCGGATTTGGTGGTGGAGGGCGATGGTTACACCCTCGAATTCATAAGCCACACCCTGCTTTGCCTAGACATCCAGGATCCGAGCGGCATGGCCCGACTGCTGGCCGAACCGGTGAAGGCCCAGCTGCCGATCAGCGTCTAAACAGTTGGCTCCGATTCCGCTTGATATTCGTGGCTGAGTCCTGGTTTGCTCTTCCCGCAGAAGACCAGGTCCCTGCGCACCCTTCTGATCTAGTAGCGCCCAGGGATATTTTGTAATGCTGGAGGGCCAGGTTGGAGATATGAATCCATCCACGCGGCGGGGGCATCCATGGTGGCGATGCGGTCCGGCTCGAGCCGCACAGCTGCGACTGTTAAAATGAAGATTCCCTGGATCGGGGCCCTGCTCACTCTCCCGATCGCCGTGCTGGGGAGTGAAGCCGCCTACCGGATCGCCCAGCCGGCAGCTCAGACCTACCCCTCCGGGAATTGCCTGGTCCTGGCCCTGGGGGCGCCGTCGCGGGCCGATGGCACCGCTTCCGCCCTCCAGCGCTTCCGGGTGGAGGCCGCCGTTGACACCCTGCGGCAGCGGCGCTGCCGTGGGCTGCTGCTATCAGGCGGAGCAATTCGCAACGAGCGGATCGAGGCGGTGACGATGGCCAACCTGGCGCAGACCCTTGGGGTGCCTGCCGACGAGTTGGTGATCGAGCCCACGGCTCGCAACACCTGGCAAAACGTGGGCTGTCTCCACTCCCGACTGCTCAAGGCTGAGCGGGTGTTCGTGGTGTCCGACAGCCTGCATGCCCAACGGGCTGTGCGCTATGCCTGCCGCCAGGATGAGCGTCTGTGCGGCCGGGTGCTGAACGCCGGAGTGGTGCCGCCGATCGACCAGCTCTGGTGGAGCCTTCCCGCCGCCGCCTGGCAGGGGGCCACCTTCCTGCGGGATCAGGTCCAATTTGAACACAATGCAGGCGCGAATGGCCCCCTCTGCGGGCAGCGCCCGCCGATGAGCAGCAGCCACCAGCCACAGCGTTAGTGAGCCAACAGGCCAGTGACTCCCTGCGGAGGCGGTCAATGAAACTACTGCAAATAGCATAGAGATAGCCAATGTTGCATCTCACTTGCAGAAGCTTGTTGGACCACTTCTCAGAGCTGGACCTTGCCAACATGTGGATCGCGTATCTGCCGGAGTTCATCGGTGCGCTGCGCAAAGCGCTAGAGCTGAGTGGCAGCCGCATCCGGGAGCACCCATGGACGTATCCAAACTGACTTGACGGAACAGGTCTCTTGAAACTCTTT
Organism: Cyanobium sp.; assembly: GCA_044341355.1. Taxonomy (GTDB): domain Bacteria; phylum Cyanobacteriota; class Cyanobacteriia; order PCC-6307; family Cyanobiaceae; genus Cyanobium. The sequence continues at coordinate 4,518 of JBIIRU010000230.1, forward strand.
TGGCTGTAATGCTGCGAGCAGACGGAAACGCTGACCAAGGAATTCACCAAAGTTTGTAACGCGATGGCGATCTGATTCCCTCGCGGCGCTGCAATGAATGCAACCAATCCGGGATTTTCCATGACCCCCGCCGAGGCCTTCGCCGCCATTCCCC